>JAFASB010000276.1 GCA_019244985.1 Acidimicrobiia bacterium
GTGGTTCTCGATCCCGAGACGACCGCGGAGTGCCCGCCAGCCCGGTTCGACGAGCACGGCCGCCTGCTCAATCCCGAAGCGATCGGCGAGATCGTCAACAAGGCGGGGGCCGCCGGCTTCGAGGGCTACTACAACAATCCGGAGGCCGAGCAGGCCCGCACCCGAAACGGTTGGTACTGGTCGGGCGACCTCGGGTACCGGGACGAGAACGGCTTCTTCTACTTCGCAGGGCGGTCGAGCGACTGGCTGCGCGTCGACTCCGAGAACTTCGCCGCCGCGCCCGTGGAGCGCATTCTTTTCCGACATCCCGACGTCGTGATGGCGGCCGTCTACGCCGTCCCCGACGCGCGGGGCGGCGACCAGGTCATGGCCGCGCTCGAGCTGCGCGAGGGCGCGACGTTCGATCCCGACGGGTTCGGCGCCTTCCTCGGATCCCAACCCGACCTCGGCACCAAGTGGGCGCCGCGCTTCGTGCGAGTGGTCGACCAGATGCCGCTCACTGGGACGAACAAGGTGCTGAAGGGACCACTCCAGCACGCGGGTTGGGACCAGGCGCCCGACGTGTGGTGGCGTCCGGGCCGGGACCTTGCGTACCGCCCGCTCGACGACGCCGACCGCCAGCGCCTCACCGAGGAGTTGGAAACGCACGGCCGCTCCTACCATCGCACGCCTTGACCACGATCGAGGCAGTTCTCTTCGACTTCGGCGGTGTGTTCACCGAGTCGCCCTTCCTCGCCGCCCACGAGGCCGGCGAGGAGCTGGGCATCGACGTCGACGTCGCCTTCGACCTCTGCTTCGGCGCGTACCACGACGACGGCGACCACCCGTGGCACCGCCTCGAGCGCGGCGAGATGACGCTCGAGGACGCCCGGGCGACGCTGCGGGCGATGGCCGCCGAACGCGGCTTCGAGGTCGACCCCGTCGAGTTCCTCTTCCGTCTGGCCCGTGACGACGAGCAGCGCGCGCCGGTCGTGCAGCGGGCTCTGGCGATCAAAGCGACTGGCATGCGCACGGCGTGCGTGACGAACAACATCCTCGAGTTCGGCGACGGTTGGCGGTCGCTGGTTCCCGTCGACGAGCTCTTCGACGCTGTGATCGACTCTTGCGAGACCGGCGTCCGCAAGCCCGACCCCCGGATCTACCGCCTCGCGCTCGATGCCGTCGACGTCGACGCCGAGGCCGCGGTGTTCCTCGACGATCACCCCGCCAACGTGGCTGCCGCCGAAGCAATGGGCATGCAGGGGATCGTCGTCGGACGCGACCGCCTCGCCGCCTTCGACCGCCTCGAGGAGCTTCTCGCCACCAGCGAATAGGTGTTCGGCCGGCGGTACTCTGGGACCGTGTCCTGGCAGCCGTCGCTCCTCGATGAAGCCGCCGAGCCGGCAGTCGACGAGGCGTTCACATCGCTGACCCGCTTCGACCTCGATCCCGAGTCATGGGTTGACCACGCGCCCGGTTGGGTCAGCGGCGCCGACGAGCTGTTCGCCGAGCTGCTGACGTCGGTCAAGTGGGGTCAGCGCACCCGGACGATTTTCGACAAGCGGGTGATCGAGCCGCGGCTGACGTCGTCGTGGCGGGCGGCACAGGGGACGCCGCTCGATCCGCCGGTGCTCGAAGACATGCGGCGCCTGCTGTCGGAGCGCTACGGCGTCGAGCTCGACAGCATGGGAATGAACCTGTACCGCGATGGCCGCGACAGCGTCGCCTGGCACGGCGACCGCATCGCCAAGGAGATCGAGCGGCCGATCGTCGCCCTCGTCTCGCTCGGCCACCCGCGCAAAGTTCCTCCTCCGACCGAGGGGCGGCGGGAAGTCGACGCCGTTCGAGCTCGGGCGCGGCGACCTGCTGGTCACCGGTGGCCGCACCCAGCGGCTGTGGCAGCACAGCGTCCCCAAGGTCGCCAACGCCGCCGGCCCGCGCATCAGCCTGGCCTTCCGCCACGGGATGGCGGCCAAGGTCTACGACTGACCGACCGGCACCCAGGCTTGGTCGGCAGCGGCTGACTGGCGGATGGCGTCGAGGACCTTCATGTCGGCGACGCCGTCGGCGAAGGTGGCCGGACGAGGGTCATCGGGGACGGGACGGCCGGCGATGAGGTCCCCGAAGGTCTCGTAGAGCCGCGTGTACGGCGGGAGGTCGATGCCGAAGGCGTGCAGCTGGTCGTAGGCGGTGACGAGGAGGTCGGCCGGAGGCGGATCGGGCGGCGGCAGCGCAAGGTCGTCGGGAACCGGGACCTGGCGCTGGCCGTCGGCATCCGCGATCGACACCGTGTCGAAGTCGACCCACACGGTGCCGCCCGTGCCCGCGACCCGTGTGACGAACAGCGGGGGACCGTACGCGCCGGCGGTGCTCTGCATGACGCCGTCGATGCCTGTCGTCGTGCGGAAGTGCACGGTATAGGTGTCCTCGGCGGTCATCGCCCGATCGGCGACCAGCGGCAGACTGGCGCTCACGCCTTGGAACTCGCCGAGCGTCGTGCGCACCTGGTCGACGACGTGCGCAGCCTGGGCACCCAGCCACCCGCCGCCCTCGCCGGCGTCGGCCCACCACGACGGCAGCTCGCCGCGCGGGTCCGCCAGCAACGGAACGTGGAGGATGAACGTGGCCAGCCGCGGCTCGCCGATCGCTCCTTCGTGAATCAGCCGGGATGCGAGCGCCTGGCCAGTCGCCCACCGGAACTCGGTACCGAGGAGATGCACGACCCCGGCGACGTCGGCCGCAGCGAGCATGCGCGCCGCCTCGTTGGCATCTCGGGCGAAGGGCTTCTCGCAGACGACGTGCTTCCCAGCCTCGACGATTTCGAGCACGATCGGCGCATGGGTGTGCGGCGGTGTCGCCACGGCGACGGCGTCGACGCCCGGCAATGCCAACGCGTCGGCGAGCGACGTCAACCCGTTGGGGACGCCGAAGCGCTCGGCGCGAGCAGCGGTCTTCTCGGGGTCGCGGCCGACGACGGCGATCACATCGAATCCGGCGGCCCGCATCGCCCGAACATGGGTGAGACACCCGAATCCCGTCCCGACCACGACCGCACCAACAGTCACGACAACATCTCCACCAGGAGCTGCCGCTGGACCTGGTTGGTCGGTGACGTGCGGGGAATGGCATCGAGAACCGCCAGCCGGCGGGGCTGCTTGTGGCCGGAGAGCCTCCCGTCGCAGTACGCGCGGAGCTCCTCCAACGTCGGCGGTGTGCCGGCCTCGGTCGCCACGACGACTGCGCAGACCACCTCGCCCCACCCGACGTCGGGCACGCCGACGACGGCGACATCGGCGACGCCGGGACATCCGGCCAGCGCCGACTCAACCTCGCTCGGCGCTACCGTTTCTCCACCGGTGCGGATGACGTCACGCGCCCTTCCCACGATCGACAGGTAGCCCTCTTCGTCGATCTCGGCCACGTCCCCCGTGCGGTACCACCCGTCGACGAATGCTTCGGCGTTGGCGGCATCGTCCTCGAAGTAGCCGCCGAACACGATCGGCCCGCGCACGAGCAACTCGCCGTTCTCGTCGATTCGGGTCTGTACGAACGGCGACGGGAGGCCGCACCGCCCGGGCTTGCGGTCGAGGTCGGGGTGCTCGAGGGCGGCCACGCCACCGGCCTCGGTCGAGCCGTAGAACACGCGGACACGCGCGTTGGGCAGGACGTACCGGAGGGTGGCGAGCAGCTCGGGTGGTGTTGCCGACGTGCCGGTGTCGGCGGCGACGACCGACGACAGGTCGTGCGCCGAGCCCTCGGGTGTGTGCCTGTACTGGAACACGCGCTTCCACACCGCGGGGATGCCGTAGACGCGGGTCGCGCGGTAGCGCACGACGGCGTCGCAGATGCTCGCCGCGTCGGCGGAGACGAAGATCACGGGCGCCCGTGCGTGCCACTGCTGTAGAGCGATGGTCCATCCGGCCATGTGGAACAGCGGGAACGGACACACCATGGGTCCCCGAGGCTCGAAGATCCCGCCCGGGTGGGTCCGGAGGTAGTTGATCCGGTGCGTCAGCACGACGCCTTTGGGCTTTCCCGTGCTGCCGCTCGTGAAGAAGATGACCTGCGGGTCGTGCTCGCTGAGTCCGTCGACAGCGACGTCGGCGTCATCTTCGGTATCCGCCGCTTCGAGCAGCGAGGGAAGTGTGAGCAGCTGTGTCCCCGCCTTCGCCGCCACTGATTCGGCGTCGGCGCCGGCGTCGTCGACGAGGAGCAACGCCGGGCGGGCGCTGGCAGCCGTGACAACGGCCTCGTCGACCGACAGTGCCGGGTTCATCGGCGCGAACACCGCGCCCAACTTCGCCAGCGCTGCGAACAGCGGGATCACGTCGAGCGACGTCGACGACCACACGGCAACCCGATCGCCGCGAGTGATTCCCCGGGAGCGAAGGACCCCGGCGATGCGATTGCCAGCGCCGTCGATCTCCCCGAACGTGATCGTGCGCTCGCCCAGCACTGCTGCGAGCCCGTCGGGAACGGCGCGTGCCACATTCCGGAACACGTCCCCGATCAGCAGCTCCATCCGCTCCGAACTTAGGCTTCCCAATCGATGAGTGACCGGGTCCTCGGCGACGTCGGCACCAGGCTGTTGTTCGAGAACGACCGGGTGCGGACGTGGGAGCTGCGGCTGGCGCCCGGCGAGGAGAGTGCGATCCACCGCCACGAGCTCGACCATCTCCTGATCCAACTCTCCGGTGACCGGGTGGCCGTCATCCCCGAGGCCGACACCGGTGGGCCGTACAAGGACTACCTCGAGGCCGAGGTCATCCCCGGCATGACGGTCTTCGTCGGACGCGGCGGCGTGGAAACGGCGCGCAATGTCGGCAACGAGCCCTACCGCGAGATCATCATCGAGCTGAAGGACTGAGAGGACTGCCGCGATGGCCGAACTGAAGAGCGAGATCGATCCTGCCGAGGCAGGGTTCGACGCGGCGCGGTTGCAGCGGATCGACCGCCACTTCGCCCGGTACGTCGACGACGGCCGTCTCCCGGGCTGGCTGGTCGTCGTGACGCGCGCCGGTCGTGTCGTGCACGTCAGCACCTGCGGCCAGCGCGACGTCGAGGCCGGGTTGCCGGTCGAGCTCGACTCGGTCTTCCGCGTCTACTCGATGACCAAGCCCGTCACCTCGGTCGCGGCGATGATGCTGTACGAGGAGGGCGCGTTCGAGCTGAAGGATCCGGTCAGCCGCTTCATCCCGTCCTTCGCCGACGTGCGTGTGTACAACGGAGGGTCGAGCCTCAAGGCGGTCACCGAGCCCGCCGCCGAGCCCGTCCGCATCTGGCATCTGCTCACCCACATGTCGGGCCTCACCTACGGCTTTCACTACAACCACCCGGTCGATGCCATGTACCGGGCCGCGGGCTTCGAGTGGGGGAGCCCGCCGGGGATGGACCTGGCAACGTGTTGTGACGCGTGGGCCGCGCTCCCACTGCTCTTCCAGCCTGGGACGGAGTGGAACTACGGCGTGTCCACCGATGTCCTCGGTCGGGTCATTGAAGTGGCGTCCGGTCGGTCGCTCGACGCCTTCTTCGAAGAGCGCATCTGCCGCCCCTTGGGCATGGACAACACCGCGTTCTGGGTCGACGGCCGCGACACCGATCGCCTCGGCGCCCTTTACACACCCGACCCCAGCACCGGGCGGGCGATGCGCCTCGACCCCCTCGGTGATCTGGCCTTCGCCCGCCCGAGCGCGATGTCCGGCGGCGGCGGCCTCGTCTCGACGGCCGCCGACTACCACCGCTTCACGCAGATGCTGCTCAACGAGGGCGAGCTCGACGGCGTCCGCCTGCTGGGCAGCCGCACCGTGCGGTACATGGCCGAGAACCACCTACCGGACGGCGCCGACCTCGAGGCCATCGGCCGCCCGCTGTTCTCTGAGACAACGTTCGACGGCACCGGCTTCGGCCTCGGCTTCTCGGTGCTCGCCGATCCCGTGAAGAACAAGGTGCTCGCCAGCCCTGGCGAGTACGCCTGGGGTGGCGCGGCCAGCACCGCCTTCTGGGTCGACCCCGTCGAGCAGATCACGGCGCTGTTCTTCACCCAGCTGCTGCCGTCGAGCACCTATCCCATCAGGCCCCAGCTCAAGCAGCTCGTCTACCAGGCACTGGTCGACTAGCTCCCAGCGTCGTCTGAGGAAACCCGCTGTTCGCGCCCAGCATTCTTGACTAGATCTTGCCCATGCGCGGATGGAAAAGATGGTTCCTGGTAGGCGTGGTCGTGGTGGCGGTGCTCGCCGTTGCCGGCCCCTATGTGTACATCCACTTCATCGAGGGCAAGGCGCCCAAGCGCCTGAGCCTGTCGTCGCAAGGCTCGCCGGCAACGACGAACGCGCCCGCCGACGCCAACGCCGCCAACGTCCCCCTCGACGGGACGTGGAAGGTGACGACCGGTTCGCAGGCCGGCTACCGCGTCAACGAGGTGCTGTTCGGTCAGAACAACGAAGCGGTCGGACGTACGACCGCAGTCACGGGTGACGCCACGATCGCCGGCACCAGGGTCAGCGCCGCCAACATCATCGTCGACCTGACGCAGGTGGCGAGCGACCAGACCCGCCGCGACAGCCAGTTCCAGCACCGGATCATGGACACGTCGAGCAACCCGACGGCGACGTTCAAGCTGACCCAACCGGTCGACCTGCCGTCGACCACGGGTCGGGTCTCGGTGAAGGCGACCGGCGACCTGACGCTCCACGGTGTCACCAAGCCGGCGGTGGCCGACATCCAGGCCGAGCGCTCAGGCAACACCATCCGGGTCAGCGGCTCGGTCCCCGTGACCTTTGCCGACTGGAACATCCCCAACCCCAGCTTCGGGCCCGTCAGCACCGACGACCACGGGTTGATCGAGTTCCTGATCGTCCTCGCCCACTGACGCGGGCGGCGGTCCGTCGACCGGAAGACCGATGGTGAAGCGGGCGCCCTCACCCGGCTTGGAATCCAGCGCGACCGTGCCGTCGTGGGCGGCGACGATGGCGCTGACGATCGACAGCCCGAGGCCGGCGCCGCCGCTCGTGCGGGCGCGAGAGGGATCGACCCGGTAGAAGCGTTCGAAGGCGCGGGCGGCCTGGTCGTCGGTCATCCCGGGGCCCTGGTCCTCGACGACCACGACGGCGTTCGGCCCCTCCCGCCGCACCACGACCCTCGCGGGCGTGCCCGGCGGGGTGTGCGTGCGGATGTTGGTGATCAGGTTGTCGAAGACCTGGCGAAGGCGCGGTCCGTCTCCGAGGACCTGCACCGGCTCGATGACATCGAGCTCGATCGACCGCCCCGGCTCGACGACGCGCGCGTCGGCGACGACCTCGGCGGCCATGGCCGACAGGTCGACTGGCTGGCGGTCGAGCGGGCGACCCTGGTCGAGGCGGGCGAGCAGCAGCATCTCCTCGACAAGCACACCCATGCGCTCGGCCTCGCCCTCGATGCGAGACATGGCCTTGGCGAGGTCGTCGGGCCTTGTGGCCGCTCCCCGCCGGAAGAGCTCGGCGTAGCCGCGGATCGACGTGAGCGGCGTGCGCAGCTCGTGGGACGCGTCGGCGACGAACCGGCGCAGCCGGTCCTCGCTCTTCTGCTTTTCGTCGAACGCCGTCTCGATGCCCTCGAGCATCGTGTTCAGGGCCAGGCCGAGGCGACCGACCTCGGTTTCGTCGTCCGCGGGGGAGACGCGGCGGCTGAGGTCGCCGGCGGCAATGGCGTCGGCGGTCGCGACCATGCCCTCGAGGGGGCGCATCGACACGCGCACCAGCCACCAGCCGAGTCCGGCGACAGCGAGGGCGACGGCCACGGTGACGAGCAGCTCGATGTTCCGGAAGCGCCCGAGGGTGTTGCTGACGTCGCGGAGAGGCAAGGCGACGATCAGCGTCTGGCCGGTCGGTCCGAGCGACGACACGCTGACTCGGAAGGCCGGACCGCCGTTCTCGGCGGCGGACACCGTGAACGCCTTGCTGGGCCCGCCGGGGCTGGGATCGGTGTCGACCGGGACGGCGGGCAGGTGCTGGGGCAGCTCGGGCGTGTACGTGCGCTCGCCCGGCGGCCGGACGACGACGCTTCCGAGCACGGTCCCGTCGGCGTCGCGAACCTGAAAGAACGGTGGCGATCCGGCCACGGTGTCGAAGCCGGCGAACCGGCCGATCGAGTTGAGGTCGCCGCGCATCACCTGGTTCTGGACGCGCCGGTCGAGCGTGACCAGCTGCTGGTCGACCCGCTTCAGGAGCGAGGATCGGAGCGCGGTGTAGCTGACGAGGGCGGCGACGACGAGGCCGACGACGACGAGGGCCGACGCCACGGCCACCAGCCGGGCGCGCAGCGACACGTCAACCCCCGGCCGTTAGCCAGCCAGGCGCAGGCTGTACCCGACGCCGCGCACGGTCTGGATGACGGGCGGTCCCGCGGCGTTGAGCTTCTTGCGGAGGTAGGAGATGTAGGTCTCCAGGATGTTCGGATCGCCGCCGAAGTCGTACTCCCACACGTGCTCGAGGAGCTGCGTCTTGGAGAGCACCCGCCGCGGGTTGAGCAGGAAGTAGCGCAGGAGCTTGAACTCGGTGGGGGTGAGCTGCACGGGCGTGTCGCTGCGCCAGACCTCGTGGGTGTCCTCGTCCATCACCAGGTCGGCGAAGCGCAGCGACTCGTCGCCGTTGCCGGCGCCGGTGCGCCGCAGGATGGCGCGCACGCGGGCGATCAGCTCGTCGAGGGCGAAGGGCTTGGTGAGGTAGTCGTCGCCGCCGATCGTCAGGCCGACGACCTTGTCCTCGGTGGCGTCCTTGGCGGTGAGGAACAGAACCGGCGCCCGGAAGCCCTCGGAGCGCAGGCGGCGCGTGACCTCGAAGCCGTCGAGGTCGGGAAGCATCACGTCGAGGATCACGATGTCGGGGCGGAACTGGGTGGCCGCGGCCATGGCGGCCCGGCCGCCGGGGGCCTCCTCGACCTGGAAGCCTTCGTAGCGGAGGGCGGTGCCGACGAGGTCTGTGATGTAGCTCTCGTCGTCAACCACCAGCACCCGCATGGGCGCCTGCTCCATGGACGGCCTCCCCTCTGCGAGCGCCTTCAGGACCTCCTCAGACTCGTCGCCTGCACTGAAGGGTCGCTGAGCCGACCCTGAGAGAAATCGTAGAGCCCGGCGAGCGCTCGCGACGCGCGCGCTCAGCTGGCGCTGATCGTGACCAGGGTGGGGGGCCAGGGCGGGATGCCGGGGACGCCCATGACTGCGCCGTTGCCGAGCGGCGGCGGGACGTCGGGGGCGAGCGGCACCGTGAGGTGGAGGTGGCCGGCGGCGTCGGCGGTGGCCGTCGTCCTGGTCGTGGCCGTCGACGTCGACGTCGTGATGTGCTCGACGGCGCCCGGCGGATACGACGCCGGTGTCACCACCGTGGCCGTACCCGCTCCCGACAGCATGAACGAGTCGGCCGAGGCGTCGATCAGCGAGCTGAACTGCTGGGCCGCCGACCGCTGCACCGACACCGACCAGCCCCACTGGGACCAGGACTGGTCGATCGACTGGTAGTTGGTCGAGATCGGCACCGGGGGGTTGGCGAACGTCGCCATCAGCGGCGGCAGGTACTGCTTGAGGTCGCGCGCCCAGTAGGGCCATGTGTGGGTGCCGTTGCCGTAGTCGTTGACGTGGATGGGCACGCTCTGCATCGACGCCCGCTGCTCGAAGCTCACCGTCGAACCGTGGGTGGCCGCCTCGATACCGCCGGCGGCGGGGTTGGGCGTGGGCGGGTCGAGGGGACCGGGGAGGCCGTTGGCCGTCCACAGCCAGACGTCGACGCCGTTGAGGTTGGTCACCAGGTCGGCCGGGTCATGGCCCTGCCAGTTGATCTCGTTCGTCTCGCGCGGCCCGAACATGGCGTCGGGCTCGACGCCATCGAGGCCAACCGCGGTGGCCTCGATGATCCCCGAGGCGCCCAGAGCGGTGGCGGGGTTGTAGTCGATGTCGGGCGCGCCGGAGAACGAGGCGACCGACGCGAACGTGTCGGGGTGGCGGGCGGCGTAGGTCATCGACCCGAACCCGCCCTGGGACAGGCCGGCCACCGCCCGGCCGTTCCGCGACGCGATCGTTCGCAGGTTGGCGTCGACCCACGGGATCAGCTGGTTGACGTGGAACGTCTCCCACTGGGACGGGCCCTCTTTGGTCTTGGTGTCGTACCAGTTGGTGAACCAACCGCCGCCGTCGCCGTTGAAGCCGGCGTCGGGCATGACCGTGATGAGGCCCAGGCCGGCGGTCGCCACCTCGGCGTCGCCGAGCTTCACCCAGTCCGATGCCCGCCCGCTCGTGCCGTGGAAGAGATAGAGGACCGGATAGTTGGTGCTGCTCGTGTCGTAGTCCGACGGCACGAGGATGCGTACGTCGACCGTCCGGCCCAACGCCGGGGTCGACACCTGGACGTCGTACTGCCGGCTGTCGACGCTGTTCGAAGCCACCACGTGGATACCCGCGGCGTCCGTGAACGACGGCCCCGTGGCGCGCGCCCTGGTCGCAGGTACGACGGCGAGGAGCCCCACGGCGACGACGACGGCCGCCGCCATCCGTCCCTTTCTCACGACGTGGATAGTTCGCCGACGCACGCCCGGCACCTGCCGGTCACGGCGAAGTGCCCCGGTTGGAGCACGAAGTCGTAGTCCTCCAGCAGGGAGCGGGCGAGGGAGTCGAAGGCCTTGCGGTCGACCTGGATGACCGTTCCGCAGCGGTCGCAGACGACGTGAGGATGGGCGGTCTCGCTGAGGTGGTACACGGCGGCGCCGTGGCCGAGGTGGGTGTGCTCGACGATGCCGAGCCGCTCGAGATCGTCGAGGATCCGGTAGATCGTGGTCTGGTGGACGTCGGGTTGGCGGGCCTGGACGGCCGTAGCGAGGGCCTCGGCCGTCGGGTGACCGTCGTGGCCGAGCAGGGCGGTCACCAGTGCCCGGCGCGCCGACGTGATGCGCCCGCCGGCGGCCCGT
>JAFASB010000354.1 GCA_019244985.1 Acidimicrobiia bacterium
ACAGCACCGGCAGGCCGGTCGGTGAGTCGCTGTCTATGCCGCCGTCCTGGACGAAGCGGTGCGCCTCCCCCACTGGGCAGAGGCCGAGCACCTCGAGCCAGAAGTACACGAACGGCGAGAAGCCGTCGTAGAGCTGGGGTACGTCGATATCGCCGGGGTCCAGCCCCGACGTCGTCCACAGACGCCGCGCTGTTTCGGCGCCGACCTCATAGAGGTCGTCGAGCGGCCAGTGCAAGGACAGCCGTCGGCGGGTCGGGGCGCCCATGCCGAAGCCGCGCACGTAGACCGGCTTGTTCGGGAGGTCACGCGCTCGCTCGGCGGACGTGAGCACGAAGCACGCCACGCCGTCGACGGGGATGTCGGCGTCGTACCGGCAAATCGGCTGGCTCACCAGCGGCGCCGCCAGATACTCGTCGGCAGCCAAGGGGCGGTCGTGCCAGTACGACCAGGGGATCCGCGCACCGTTCTTGCGCGCCTCGACGAGCACGGCCGCCATCGATTCCCGGCACGCGCCATAGCGCTGCAGGTACTCGTTGTACGTCATGCCGATCATCGCCAGCGGTCCGAAGAAACCCTGGGGTGCTGTCCACTGGTTCGACCCGTGGGCCTCCTGCATCGGGTTGGCGTGGTACTTCCCGGCCGGGTTGTGCAGGGCGCGGTGCACGAGTACGTGCGTGGCTGCACCGCTGGCGATGGCGTTGACCGCCAGCATCACCGACCCCGGCAGCTGTCCGAACCCCTGGAACCCCGACATGTACGTGGGGTTCACCCCGAGATGCTCGGCCAGCCAGTTCGAAGTCACCATGCTCACGCCGTCCTGCATGGCGTGGGCACCGGCCGTCGGGAACAACGCACTCGATGTGAGGCCGTCGATCTGGTCGACTCGCAGACCGGCGTCGGCGATGGCCTGCTTCGCCGTGTCGAGGACGACGGGGCCGAGCGTCCTGTCGAAGTGCCGGACGATCGGGCTCTGCGCGTAGCCGGCGACGGCCACCGCGTCGCGGGCGAACGTCATCGGCTGAGCTCGAAGGCTGGGATCGCCACGCCGGGCACTAAGTCTTCGAACGTCACCGATACGCGGTCGCCGGCGTGCAGGGCAGACGCAGCGCCGCCGACGAGGCGGCCAATCAAGCGTACGTCGCCCTCGTCGATGCGCACGTCGACCAGCACGAGCGGGAGGTCGTCGTCGAAGCCCGGCAGGAACGACTGGTGGAGCACGGTCCAGGAGCACACCGTGCCCGACCCGCTCACGGGCTCGAAACGGAATCGCGGATCGGTGCGGTGGCAGTGCGGACACACGATGTCCGGCGGGTGGGCGAGCTCGTTGCAGCGCGAACAGCGGGCGATGACCAACCGGTGCTCGGCCGCCGCCTCCCAGAACGGTGCCGACAACTCGTCGGGAACAGGGAGCGGACGCCCCAGCCCTCGGCTCAAGGAATGACCGCCGCGTCCTTCAGAGCGGCGATGTCGTCCCAGGTGTAGCCCAGCTCCTGCAGGATCAGCTCGGTGTGCTCGCCGTGCTCGGGTGCGCGCCGCAGCGCCGGGGCCTGCTCGTCGAACTGCACGGGCACGCTCGGCAGCTCGTACGAAGGGCCGCCGTCCCCGACCACCGAACCGATGTAGTCGTTGGCGACCACCTGGGGATCCTCGAGCAACTCCTCCACCGCCTGGATGGGCGCCCACGGCGCATCGAGCGTGCGCAGCAGGTCCTTCCACTCGTCGAAGGTCTTCGTAGCGAAGAGGTCGTCGAGCGTCGCAACGCACGCCGCCGCATTCGCGCGCCGGGCGTGGTGGTCGACAAAGCGCTCGTCGCTCGACAGATCAGCGCGGGCCACCAGCGAGCAGAACGGCTCCCAGTAGCGATCGGACTCCAGGAACATCAGTTGGATATGGCGGCCGTCCTTGGTTCGATACGCGGCAACGAGCGGGTTGGCGGTGCCCCGGTCGTTGCTCGCCCTCGGCGCGCCGCCTTGCAGAGCTGAAAGCAGGTCCGACGACAAGGTCCACATCGCCATGGCCAGCAACGAGACGTCGACCACGCCTCCCTGACCGGTGCGCTCACGGCCAAGCAGAGCGGCGGCGATGCCGAACGCGAGTGCCATCCCGCCGTTGCGATCGCCCATCGCACCCCGCTGGTTGATGGGATAGTCGCGGTCGGGCGGCGTGAGCACGTGGGCGAGGCCACCGCGAGCGAAGAAGGCAGACGCGTCGTAGCCCGCCATCCCAGCGTCCGGACCACGCATGCCATACCCCGTCCCGCGCGCGTAGACGAGCCTCGGATACCGCGCCCGAACCGCATCGTCGCCAAGCCCGAGGCGTTCAAGAGCCTCGGGCCGGAAACTGGTGAGCAGGACGTCTGCACCGTCGAGCAGCTTGTGCAGCACCGCCTTTCCACCGTCGGTGCGCAGGTCGACGGCGAGCGACCGCTTGCCCCGGTTGGCCAGCGCAACCGAGAGGTTGACCCCACTGCCGCTGTCGACGCCGATGCCTTGGGTCGCCAAGGCGCGGTAGGGATCGCCCTCGGGCCGGTCGACGCGGACGACGTCGGCACCCCAGTCCGCAAGCAGCGCGCCCGCGACCGGTACGAACACCCACTGGGCCAGCTCGACGACCCGCACCCCATCGAACGCCCCCTGCTGCACATCCCTCCCGGTGGCTCGCGACGCCGCCGTAGTGTAGAACGTCGCTCTACCAGTGTCGCTCTCGAGGGAGGACGTGGCCGGGCCGGTGGCGAATTTCTCGAACAGGGTGCGCCGCACGACGGGATCCATGAACACGCTGGGGAGGCGCGCGTAGCCAGTGCCAGTGTTTCTCCAGCTCCGGTTGTGGCTCTCGCAGGGCGCGGTCCGCGAGCGCGTCGCCGCCGGAGTCGCAGTCGCCATCGCCGTCACCCTGCTGATCCTGGCGTCGCTGCCGATGACCGACAGCGGTGGCGAGCACGGATCAACGATCGCCAGCGCGGGCGGCGTACCCAACGGCGCCGACGCGCTGGGCGGCGCCACGTCCGCCAACGGGACGACACCGAATGGCGCGGGAGGCACGGCGGGAGCGCTCGGCGCCGGTGGCGTGAGCGGTGGCGCCGGCTCCGCGACAGGCACAGGGTCGGGCGGCGCAACGTCGGGCAACGCAACCGCTGGGACGGCGGCTGCGGGCCCGAGTTGTAGCGGGGCGCTCACCGCGAGCGCCCCGGGGATCACGCCCACCCAGGTGAGCGTCGACGTGTCCTACGTCGA
>JAFASB010000375.1 GCA_019244985.1 Acidimicrobiia bacterium
TGTCGGTGACAAGGAACGTCAGCTGACGCGCGTCGGTGACGAGTTCGTGGCAGACGTCGACCTCGCCGGACCCGAGCGCTTCTCGGCCACGTCGCCCGACGGCACGGAGGTTGAGGCCTGGTTCATGCGCCCGGTCGGTGCCGAAGCCGGCCGTCGCTATCCCACGCTGCTCAATATCCACGGCGGACCGTTCACCCAGTACGGCAACCGGTTCCTCGACGAGTTCCAACTGCAGGCTGCGGCCGGCTACGCCGTCGTCTACGCCAACCCCCGTGGGTCCTCGGGGTACAGCGAGGACTTCGGGCGGGAGATCCGGAGCCCGGCGGCGGCGGACGACCCGCGATCGGGTTGGGGCGGCGGCGACTACGAGGACCTCATGGCCGTGATCGACGAAGCCGTTCGCCGTTTCGACGACGTCGTCGATCCCGACCGCCTCGGCGTCCTCGGCGGGTCCTACGGCGGCTACATGACGTCGTGGATCATCGGCCACACCGACCGCTTCAAGGCCGCGGTGTCGGAGCGGGCCGTCAACAACATGCTCACGCTCGAATCGACGTCGGACGTCGCCGGCTCCTTCCGCATGGAGCTCGGCGTCAACCACCTCGACGACCCCGCCGAGTACCTGCGGATGTCGCCGATCACCTACGTGCGTGAGATGCGGACGCCGCTTCTGATCCTGCATTCGGAGAACGATCTGCGCTGCGCGATCGAACAGGCCGAGCAGCTGTTCGTCGCCCTGCGCATGCTCGGCCGTACACCCGAGTTCCTGCGCTTCCCGGGCGAGTCCCACGAGCTGTCGAGGTCCGGCGCGCCGAAGCACCGGGTGCAGCGCATGGAGGCGATCCTCGACTTCTTCGACCGGACCCTTATGACCGGCGGAGATCCCAGATCAACGCCATCGGCTGGCCAAGGAAGGCGGCTTGGGCGGCTCGGGGGACGAACGTCGCTGCCGGACCTTGCATCGCGACCTCATCCGGGCCCATCGCCGGCTCCAGGCACTGATCGACGGTGAGGCCAGCGCGGGAGAACGCCCGCAGGTAGTCGCCGTGGAGGTGTGAGTAGCCGCGCACGACGCCGCCTCCGCCGGCCGCGTCCTGGAAGTAGGCGGCGCCCCCGGTCGCCCGGATCGAGGGATGCAGGTCGGAGAGGATGACCCGTCCACCCGGGCGCACAGTACGCGCCAGTTCACCGACGGCGGCGTCAAGATCTTCAACATGCTCGAGCGCCAGCGCGCACACCGCAAGGTCGACGCTCGACGTCTCGACGGGGAGCGAGGTGAGGTCGCCGTCGCGTAAGTCGGCGCCCGGCACGGCCGCCCGTGCCCGCGCCAGCATCTCCGGCGAGCCGTCGACGCCGACGACGCGGTGGCCGAGCTCGACGAGGTGCCTGGTGTGGCGACCGGTGCCGCACGCGGCGTCGAGCGCGTCGCCCTGGGCCATCTCACCGAGAAGCGCCCACACGATGGGCTGTTCGACAGAGATCAGGGGATTGCCGGGCTGGTCGTACGTCTCGGCCCACCGGGCGTAGCCCGCTTTGGCGTCGACCGTCGAGGCGTCGATGCCAAGGGCGTACAACTCGTCGTGGCTCGAGACGATGCTGCGGATCTCGTCCATCCGCGCCGCGGCGGCCGCGTCATCGCCCGTGAAGATGCGGCGGATGAGACCGAGACCGGCGACGCCGACCAGGAACTCGCCGAGCCGCACGTGACGCGCCATGGGCTGCGGGGTTAGTTCAGCGAGCGGTCGAAGGCGAAGTCGCGGGCGCCCCGACAGGCGGGGCAGTCGAGCACGGGGGAGTCACCCACCAACTGGACGTAGGGCTCCATCGGCACGAACGTCCGGCACCCCGGGCATCGAATGAGCGGTTCGCCGTTGTAGACCATCCTGGCTGAAAGGTTCGACCTCGGGCGCCCCCGTCCCTGCTCGTGACTTGAGCGCAATTTGTCACAGGGCCCGCGGTACGGTCGGAGAATGGGGACGGGACAAGGGCGCTAACCGTGGGCATCCTGGCCGAGGACATCGCGCGCGTCCGCGAGGCCACCGATTTCGTCGCCCTCGTCAGCGAGCACCTCGCCCTCAAAAAGGTCGGTCTCCGCTACACCGGCCTGTGCCCGTTCCATGCCGAGAAGACCCCGTCGTTCTCGGTGAACGCCGACGAGAAGCTCTTCTACTGCTTCGGCTGCCAGATGAAGGGCGACGTGATCACGTTCGTCCAGGAGATCGAGCACCTCGAGTTCGCCGAGGCCGTCGAATATCTGGCCGCCAAGTCCGGCGTCCAGGTTCGCTACGACCAGGCCAACGTCTCGCGCGAGCGCGGTCGCCGAGAGCGTCTCGTCGAGGTGATGAAGAAGGCGGTCGACTGGTACCACCAGCGTTTGCTGTCGGGCGACGACGCCGCGGCCGCCCGGTCGTATCTGCGTTCACGCGGCTACGACGGCGACGTCGTGCGCCAGTTCCAACTCGGATGGGCGCCCGACGACTGGGACGCGCTGGCCCGGTCGCTGAAGGTCGCCGACGACGTGCTGCGCGATACCGGCCTCGGGTTCGTCAACCGGCGCCAGCGCCAGCAGGACGCCTTCCGGGGGCGGGTCATGTTCCCGATCTTCGACACGCGGGGCGACCCCGTTGCCTTCAGTGGGCGCATCCTCCCCGGCGCCGAGGGGCCCAAGTACAAGAACTCGGCCGAGTCGCCGCTGTACTCGAAGAGCAAGGTCCTCTACGGCCTCAACTGGGCGAAGGCCGACGTCGTGCGGGCCGGCGAGGTGATCATCTGCGAGGGCTCCACCGACGTGATCGGGTTCTTCCTCGCCGGTCTGCCCCGAGCGGTGGCCGGGTGGGGCACGGCCCTCACCGAGGATCAGGTTCGCACGCTCAAGAACTTCGCCCGCCGGCTCGTCCTGGCCTACGACGCCGACAGCGCGGGTCAGGCCGCCGCCGAGCGCTTGTATGAATGGGAGAAGCGCTACGAGGTCGACATCGCCGTCGCCGACCTGCCGCCCGGCTCGGACCCCGCCGACCTGGCGCGCTCCGAGCCCGAACGGCTGCAGTCAGCTGTCGAGCACGCCCGGCCG
>JAFASB010000197.1 GCA_019244985.1 Acidimicrobiia bacterium
CCAGAACCCCAGAGAGCCCGGGTCGGTGCGGAGGATCCGCCCTCGCAGATCGCCAGGCTCGTCAGTCATCGATGTCGTCGGGTTCCTTGAGGATGTTGACCGCCTTCTCGACCGCCCGCCGGGCACGCGTCAGTCGCTTCTCGTCGACGGGCAGCTCGGTTCCCCCCGCGTCGATGGACTCCCGCAGCCGGAGAATCGCCAGGTCGGCGAGCTCCTCGGCGATGCCCTCGAGCCGGCCACGGATCTCGTCGAACTCACCCGCCACGCAGCGCCTCCGCGATCAGCTCGAGGGGATGGCGAACGTCGAGCCCGGCTGCCTGCAGGTGCATGATGCAGCCCGGATTGGCACTGGCGACGACGGACGCACCGGTGCGCCGGACAGCCTCGACCTTGCGCTCGCGCAGGTCACCGGCCATTTCCGGATGGGTGGCCGCATAGGCGCCGCCGGCGCCGCAGCACAGGCCCTCGTCGTCGAGCTCGACGAGGTCGGCGTAGGGCGCCAGCACGGTGCGCACGTGCTGATGGGTGCGCTGCACGTGGCGCAGGTGGCACGGATCCTGCACGGCGACCCGGTACGGGAGGCGCCGGACGGACTTCGGCAAGCGGTCGACACGCTGGGCCAGCCACTCGTGGACGTCGAAGACCCGCGCCGCGAACGCTCGCGCTTCGTCAGTGTCCAGGAGACGCCCGTAGTCCTTGAGAGCTGCGCCGCACCCCGCGGAGTCGACGAGGATCGGGGCATCGCCGGGCATCGAAGCCAGCACCCGACGGGCCAGCCTCCGAGCGCCGTCGGCGAGACCGGCGTGGACATGGAGCGCGCCGCAGCAGTCGGCACCCTTTCCGGGCAGGGCCACACCGATATCCCCTCGACCGAGGACGTCGATGACCGCCTGGTGCACAGGGCGCTGCCATGCGTCCATCACGCAGCCGGTGAACAGCCACACGTCGGCGCCCGTTGCACGAAGTGGCTGCCGCTGCAACGGCACCCGGCCCAACCCCAGACGGCGAGGCACGAGTCCAACGCGCTGCGCGGCGGCGAGCACGGTCGAGCCCGCGAGCAGCAGGCGATGATGCCCGAGCGTTGCATACGCCAATCGCCATCGCCGTGGCTGGTAGTTCGTCTCGTCGACGAGCGTCTCGCGCGCACCCTCCATGAGGCGGCCGAACGGCACCGACGACGGACACACGGCTTCGCAGGCCCGGCACTGCACACACAGATCCATGAACGTCGTGAAGTCGCCGTCGAGCGGGCGGTGCTCCCACTCCACGGCCCGCATGGCCGCGATCCGGCCGCGTGGCGACGCCGACTCCTCGCCCGTCACGCGGTACGTCGGGCAGTGCGGCAGGCACAAGCCGCACGCCACACACGACGCCAGCTCCCGGTCGTCGACGTGCAGATGGACCTCGCTCACGCGGCCACCGTGCGGCCGGGATTGAGCCGTCCGTTCGGGTCGAACGCCTGCTTCACCCGGCGATTGAGAGCGGCGACGTCCGACGGCAGGTCTCGCTTGGGCGCCGGTCCGGCGGTGTGCACCACGCCGACACCGATCTCGGCGACGAAGTCTCCCGTGAGTGATCGCAGCTCTGACGGCCGCATGGAAACTCGCCCGCCGGTCGGCATCGCTGGCGGACCCGCGGCCTCGGCAAGCCCGGCGATGGCGCCCTGCGCCTCGACGTCGGCCGGGTGGCCCTCGAGGAGCAGCCATGTCGTGGCGCCGTCCCACAGGATTGCCGAGGGCTGGTGGAGGCGTTGGACGAGGTCGAAGGGCTCTGCCGCTCCCGAGAACCATCGGGACTCGGCGGGCCGCGGGCGGCAGCGGAGGACGACCTCGCCCAGGAAGCCGAGCGTGCCGAGTGAGCCGACGAGCAGCCGGCACAGGTCGAAGCCGCTCACGTTCTTTACGGTCGGCCCGCCCCCCTTGATCACCCGCCCGTCGCCCGACACATAACGCGCCTCGAGCAGGACGTCGCGCATCGGGCCCTGCCGCAGCCGACGGATGCCGCTCCATCCGACCGCCAGCACGCCGCCCACGGTTGCGCCGTCGTCGCCCGCCAGGGCGACGCACTGCCCGTGCTCGCCGAGCGCGGCGTCGAGCTCGGCGACGGTCGTTCCGGCGCCGCACCGCACGGTCATCTCAGCGGGCTCGAACTCGACGATGCCAGCAGGCGCCCGCACCTCGCGAGTACCCGAGGCCACCGAGCCCCCGACGTCCCACTGCGTCCGCCCACCGACGACGGTGACCGGCCCCTGATTACCGACCTCCTCCGCGAACGCCTTCAGATCCACGCGCCCTCCGGGACTCGCTGGAGGTCGCCGCACCGCGAGCCGGCGGGGAGGACCTTCTGGGGGTTGGCAACGCCGTCGGGGTCGAACGACTCGCGCAGCCGGGCCTGGGCATCGAGGTCGTCGGCCGAGAAGATCAACGGCATGTAGTCGCGCTTCTCCAAGCCGATGCCGTGCTCGCCGGAGAGCACACCGCCGGCCGCGACACAGGCCTGAATGATCTCCTCCCCCGCCGCCATCACCCGCTCGAGCACACCGTCGGCCCGGCGGTCGAAGACGATCAGCGGGTGGAGGTTCCCGTCGCCGGCGTGGAAGACGTTCATCATCACCAGGTCGTAGCGCTTGGCGATGTCGTAGACGGCGGTCATCACGTCGACGAGGCGCGTGCGAGGGACGACGGCGTCGTGCAGGTAGTAGTTCGGCGCGATGCGGGCGATGGCACCAAAGGCCGACTTCCGGCCCTTCCACAGCAGCGCCCGCTCGGCTTCGTCGGCCGCGACCCGCACGGTGCGTGCTCCATGGGCGAGGCCGACGTCCGAGACGATCGAAGCGGCGGCGTCGACGCCACCCGGCAGCCCGTCGACCTCAACCAGCAGCACGGCTGCGGCATCGCGCGGGAACCCGGCGTGCACGAAGTCCTCCACGGCCCGGGTGATCTCGGCGTCCATCATCTCGAGGGCCGCGGGTACGAGGCCGGCGGCAATGATCCCCGACACCGCGGCGGCGGCCGACTCCACCGACGTGAAGTCGAGGAGGAGGGTGCGCACTGCGGGTGGAAGCGGCGTCAGACGCACGGCGATGCGAGTGGCGATCCCCATCGTGCCTTCGCTGCCGACGAAGGCGCCCCGCAGGTCGTAGCCCGCGGGCTCGGGGTCGAGGCCGCCCAGCATCACGAGCGAGCCGTCAGGCAGGCACACCTCGACGGCCAGCACGTGGGCGCTCGTCACGCCGTACAGCAGGCAGTGCGGACCGCCCGAGTTCGTCGCCACATTGCCGCCGATCGAACACGACTGCTGGGACGACGGGTCGGGCGCGTAGTGGAGGCCGAGGTGGGCGACGGCGCGGCTGAGATCCAGATTGAGGACGCCCGGCTCGACCCACGCCACCCGCTCGTCAGCGTCGACCTCGAGAATGCGCGTCATCTTGGTGGTGACGATGACGACGGGGTCGTCGATCGGAACGGCGCCCCCGGCGAGACCCGTGCCGGACCCTCGCGGCACGAACGGACGCCCGTGGGTTCGGCAGACCCGGACACACGCCTGGACCTCGCCCGGGGTCAGTGGGAAGCACACGACTTCGGCCCGCCCGGCAACGATCCCGGCGTCGCGCGCGTAGAGGTCCAGCTCGAGCGGCGATACCCGCACCCGCTCGGGCGCCAGCGCCTGTTGAAGATCGGCGACGAGCGCCCCATCCATCGACCGCCAACGTAATCCCGCAGCCATACCATGCAGCGCGTGGGGGACGTCGACCTCAACCTGAGCGAGTACGTCGAGACCGAACGCGAGCGCATCGTCGCGTCGCTGTTCGAGTGGTTGCGGATCCCCTCGATTTCCGCCCACCCCGACCGGGCCGACGACGTCCACCGTTCCGCCGAGTTCACGGCCCAGCTCATGCGCGACGCCGGCCTCGAGCACGTCGAGATCCTGGAAACCCCCGGCGCACCGTCCGTCTACGGCGACTGGCTCCACGCCGGCTCCGACGCCCCCACGGCACTCGTCTACGGCCACCACGACGTCCAGCCCGTCGACCCCCTGGACCAGTGGACCTCGCCGCCGTTCGAACCGGTCATAGTCGACGGTGAGTGCCGAGCTCGTGGCGCGATCGACGACAAGGGGCAGGTGCTCTACGAGATCGAGGCCGTGCGCGGCCTGCTCCAGCGCGACAACAAGCTCCCCGTCAACCTGAAGTTCCTCGTGGAAGGCGAAGAGGAGGTCGGGTCGCCGCACTTCGAGGACCTGCTCTGGCGCGAGGCGGAACGGCTGGCGTGCGATGTCGTGGTGGTGTCCGACACGGGGATGTGGTCCAGGACGGTGCCGTCGATCTGCGTTGGCATGCGCGGGCTGGTGGCGTTCGACGTCACCGTCCGCACCGGCGCCATTGATCTCCACTCGGGCTCGTTCGGCGGTGCTGCGCCGAACCCGGCCCACCTGATCGGCAGGCTCGTCGCCGACCTCCACGACGCCGAAGGCCGCGTCACGCTGCCCGGGTTCTACGACGACGTTCGGCCGCTCACCGACGCCGAGCAGGCCTCCCTCGACCTGCTGCCGTTCGACGAAGCGAAGTGGAAGCGCAGCGCCTGCGTGCAGCGCATCGAGGGGGAACAGGGCCGCAGCGTCCTCGAACGCACGTGGACGCGACCCACGTGCGACGTCGTCGGCATCAACGTGGGCTACACAGGCGACGGGATCAAGACGATCGTCCCCGCCGAGGGGAATGTGAAGATCACGTTCCGTCTGGTGGCCGATCAACATCCGGCCAAGGTCACCGAGGCGTTCGAGGCCTGGTTGGCGGCGCGCATCCCCGACGGTGTCGACGTCACCGTTCGGCCTGAGGGTCCCGGCGTCGCCCCGGCCCTCACGCCCGTCGACCACCCTGCCGTCCAAGCCCTGCGTCGGGCAATCGCGCGCGTGTGGGACAAGGACCCGCTGTTCACGCGCGAGGGTGGGAGCGGGCCCGAGGAGGCCCTCGGGCGCGTCTTCGCCGCCCCCGTCTTGTTTCTCGGCGTCGGGCTGCCCGGCGATCGCTTTCACGCACCCAACGAACGGATGGTGATGGACCAGTTCTGGAAGGGACTTCTCGCCGCCGGCGAGCTCTGGACGGAGCTGGCCCGTGGCTGACCTACAGGTGAAGGACGGGGCAACCCACGAATGGGTGAGCTTCGAGGATCCCGGCGAGGAACGCACGTGGGTCTTCGACGTGACGTTCATGCTCAGCCACTGGGGGTGCATCTTCGGCCGCGGCTGTCAGGGCGTGCTGACAGAGCCTGCGCCCGAGCTCGTGCACGGCTGCTGCAGCTACGGCGCCCACTTCGTCGATGCCTCCGACCGGCGCCGGGTCGAGCGCGTGGCCAAGACCCTCCGCGACGACCAGTGGCAGTTCAAGAAGAAGGGCCAGCAGCGCGGCGTCGTCAAGGTCAAGAAGAACGGGGAGATGGTGACCCGCCTCGTCGACGGGGCGTGCATCTTCCTCAACCGTCCGGGGTTCGAGGGAGGCGCCGGCTGCGCTCTGCACCGGGCCGCCCTCGACCGTGGGGTCCCCCACCTCGAGCTCAAGCCGGACGTCTGCTGGCAGCTCCCGCTCCGGCGAGACGAGCAGTCCGACGGCGGCGGCCACGTCACCTCCACGATCCGTGAGTGGGACCGCCGGCACTGGGGCGCAGGCGGCGAGGAGTTCGCGTGGTGGTGCACGGAAGCGCCCGAGGCCTTCACCGAAGGCGAGCCCGTGTACAAGACGCTGCGCGACGAGCTGATCGCCCTCACCAGCCCGGAGGCCTACGCGCTGCTCGCCGACTACCTCGAGAAGAGGGTTTCGACGAACGGTGCGAGCCGCCCGCTCCCGCACCCCGCGGAGCGACCGGTGAAGTTCGTCAAGAAGAAGCGCCTCTAGGAGACCGCTAACGACGGAGCGGGAGCATCGCCGACCACATGTCCGATGTGGTCGTGTGGTAGTCGTACAGGCTCCCGCCGATCGATCCGGTCGCGGCCACGGCGCGCACCATGCCCGCCACCTCCGAGACCGTCGCCGAGTCGGCGATGCCGCCGATCGGGTGCACCGGCGCCGAGGGGTTGTGCAGGTCGTTGCGCGTGCGCCGGACGTTGTCGAGGACGTAGTTGTAACCGTCGTGCCAGCCCGAGTTCGGGTCGCGGCCCGTCCAGTACGCCATCGGTAGCCAGACGTCGTAGTCGGGCGCGATCCCGGCCCACGGGAAGCCCGGCCAGTAGCTCGGGTTGATGACCTCCATGCCCGTCGGCGGGAACACGATCGCGCCGATGGCGCGCCCCGGCAGCGCGGCCCGGAGGCGGTTGCTGAGGTCCACGAGGCGGCGGCTGCGTTCGGCGGGGTCGGAGACGTCCCGGGACTCGATGTCGACGGCGATGCCCTCGGCGTTGACCTGGGAGATGGCGAGGAGGCGGCTGAGGTCGGCGTTGACGTCGGTCAACGTCGGCAGGTACCAGACGACGACCCGGATGCCGTGGGCGTGGGCCCGGGCGATGATGGCGTTGAGTCGGTCAGGCTCGGCCACGCCGTTGGGCCCGTCGATTCGCGCCGCCTGGATGTACAGCGTCTGCACGCCGAGCGTTGCCATGCGGTCGGCATCGGCGGTCCCGACCGTCGGGTGGCCGTTGGTCCACTGGTTGGTCCAGTCGAAGACGTCGGCCCAGGTGCCGAACCCGGTGTAGGCGCCGACCCCGCCCGGAAGGGGGCGGCGGGGCGCCGCCGGCGTGGCGACGACACGGGGCGCGGTCGTCGCTGCCGGCCGCGGTTTGGGTGCCGTCGACGGAGGTGGCGGGGGCGAGGTGGTCGTTGTGGGCGGGAGCGTCGTGCTGGTCGACGTGCTCGTGGTCGTCGGATCGGCCACGGCCGCCCGTTCGAGGGGCAGCCCGGAGTGGACGACCTGTCCGCACGCGGTCAGGCCGAGGGCGGCCAAAAGCAGCACGGCAACAAGCCACTGCGTCCGCCTCTGCATGATGTCCCCCCCGAGCGCTTGGTGCGCTAGCCCTCGCTCACCTCAGCGGTGTCCTCTTCGTCCTCGCCTGCCAGGCACCAGGACGCATGGTCGTCTTCGGGGCCGGCACCGCATTCGGGGCAGGACTCGACACGGATCTCGGTGCTGCGCTTGAGGGCCCGAGCCTCTTCGAAGCGCCGATGTCGACCTTTCTTCACGTCCCCCCGCTTCCGAGTCGGCTTGCGTGACCCGATAATTCTACAGGCGCGGCGGCCTCCACTGGCTACGGTGCAGGGAGATGGCCGCGGGTTTCGACGTCGACGCCATGATCAACCGCTTTCGGGAGCGAGCCGCGGCCGTTCGTGACCGGCCGCTCCCCCCGATCGAGGGCACGGCCCGGCGGGAGTACATGCAGCGGGCCCAGGTCGACTACCAGGACTTCGCCATGCTCGGCGACGCCCAGGGCAGCCTCGAGGACGGGATCCTGGTGCTGAAGGTCGATCTGCGGCCGCCCGAAGCCCAGGACCAGGCCTAGAGAAGCGGTGGACGCCGAGGTCGAGGCCCTCTACGGCCTGCCCCTCGACGAGTTCACCAAGGCGCGGGACGCCCTCGCCAAGGCCCGGGCCAGAGAACAGGGCAAGGGGGCGGCGGCCGAGGTCAAAGCCCTGCGCAAGCCCTCGATGATCGCCTGGGCGCTCAACCAGCTGGCCCGGCGCCACCCTGCCGCGATCGACGCCCTGACCGACGCCGGCGCCCGCCTGCGCCGGGCGCAGACCGCCGCCCTCGAGGGCGGTGACCCCGACGAGCTCCGACAGGCCACCAGAGCCGAAGCCGGTGCGGTACACGCCCTCGCCGGCCAGGCACGTTCGATCCTCTCCGAGGCCGGCCGGGGAGGGTCAGCGGCCCAGGAGGAGCGCCTGGCGGCGACGCTACGGGCTGCGGCTGTCGACGAGGGTGCCGCCGACCTGCTCAAAAGGGGCGTGCTCACCGAGGAGCTCAGCCCCGCCGGCTTCGGCTTCGGCGTCGGCCAGGGCGAGCTCGCCGAGGAGGCGTTCTCCACTCCCCCCGCCGAGCGGAGGGAGCAAGAGCGGCGCCGCCAGGAAGAGCAGGAAGCCGAACGGCGGGAACTCCGGGACCGCGAGAAGGAGCTGGAGGCGGCCCGGGGGACGGCCGACCGCCTGCTGCAGGCCGCCGACGAAGCCGACCATCGTGCGGCCGAGGCCCGGGAGAAGGCCATCGACGCCGCCGGCCGGGCGGAGCGCCTGGCCAACGACGTCAACAGGCTGAAGGAGAAACAGCCCCAAGAATGAGCAAGGGGCGGAAGGGCTGAGCGGCGGCTCTACCCTTCTCGCCCGTTACTCTCCCCCCCAGCGCCGGAGCCCATGGTGGATGGCGCGCAACACCTGTTCAATCCGCCATATGGCCGATTTGGCCAGCCCGTAGGGGGCAGTGATTGCCTGAGACCGCACCGTGGTGGAAGTCGGCGGTCGTCTACCAGGTGTATCCCCGCTCGTTCGCCGACAGCGACGGCGACGGGGTCGGCGACCTCGAAGGCATTCGCCGCCACCTCGATCATCTGGAGTGGCTGGGCGTGGACGCCGTCTGGCTGTCGCCGTTCTTCCGCTCGCCCATGGCCGACTTCGGCTATGACGTGGCCGACTACTGCGACGTCGATCCGATCTTCGGCACCCTC
>JAFASB010000250.1 GCA_019244985.1 Acidimicrobiia bacterium
CCGGGTGGAACAACGTCTCGTTCGTGTCGCGTGGCTACGCGGCGCTCAACTACAGCGCCCGCGGCTGGCACGGCTCGTGCGGTCCCGACAGCTCCGCTGATCCCCTCAAGAGCCCGGCGGGCCTGCCCGCGGGGTGCACCGCCGGCGGCCGCCAGTACTGGGTACATCTCGACGACCTGCGCTACGAGATCCGCGACGTCCAGTGGCTGATCGGACGGCTGGTCGATGCCGGCGTCGTCGACCCAGCGCGCATCGGCGTCACCGGCGGTTCCTACGGCGGCGGTGTGGCGTGGCTGACGGCCCTGGCCAACGACCGGATCATGTGCGGCGGCGTCGGCTGGAGTGGCGCCAACGGCGCCGACCCCTGCGCCGGCAAGGCCAACGGCGACCTGGTCCCGTGGACGACGCCGAAGGGCACGCCGCTGCGCATCGCCGCGGCCGTGCCGGAGTACACGTGGGCGTCGCTCGCCCTCGCCCTGCTGCCCAACGGCCGCGCCTCGGACGGTCGCTCGGGCGCGCCGGCGACCGGCGACCTCACCAAGCCCATCGGCGTACCGATCGAGAGCTATGTCACGGGCCTGTACATCGACGGGTACGAGCCGCCGGCCATCGAGAACGGCTACTACCAGCCACCGACGAGCACCGACGACACCGCCAATCTGCCGTTGTGGTCGACGCTGGTCCAGGCCGGCGTCAACACCGTCGGCACGTCGCTGCCGGCGGTCAGCAGCATCGTGGGCAACTCGGTTACCCAACTCGACCACTTCAAGTCGCCGCTGAGCCCGCTGCTCCCCGTCGACGCCAAGGTCCCGGTGCTCCAGATGCAAGGCAACACCGACCCGTTGTTCCCGCCGATCCACGCGCAGCTGATGTGGGGGAAGGTGAAGGCTTTCGCGCCCGACTACCCGATCGGCCTCGAGTTCGGCGACGTCGGCCACTCCTACGCGTCGAATCCGGCCGATGTGTGGGCGGCGTTCAACAAGAAGGCCAACGCCTTCGTCGACCACTACTTGCTCGGCACCGGCGCGGCGCCGGCGCTCGATGTCAGCGCCGTCCTCACGCGCTGTCGCCCCGGCCAGAGCGGCGACGCCCTCACGACCGTCGCGGGACCCTCGCTCGCCGGCATCGCCCACGACACGCGATTGTTCTCTGCGCCCGGGGGCGGAACCACGACCAACCTGCCGCTCGGCACCGAGGGTCCGGCGACGGACCCCATCGCCAACGGCGGCGGCCCGAGCCAGGTCCCGACGCCCTTCGGGAAGGGCTGCCGTGTCATGTCGGCGACGACCGACCCCGGCGTCGTGGCGTGGACCTATCCCGTGGATCGCACGATGACGATCGCCGGTCAGCCCCTCGTGCGCGTGACCGCGCAGACATCGTCGCCCGACGCCGAGGTCGCGGCCCGCCTGTGGGACCTCTCTCCCGACGGCAAGCAGACGCTGATCAGCCGCGGCGTCTACCGCCTCGCCGGGACGCCGACGGCGCCCAGCGGCCCGATCGCCTTCGAGCTGTCGTCGAACGCTTGGAAGGTCCCGGCCGGCGACAAGCTGAAGCTCGAGGTCGCAGGCGCCGACGCGCCCTACTTCCAGGTCGACAGCATCCCGTCGGCGACGACGATCAGTGCCGCTTCGCTCGAGCTACCGGTCGTCGAGGGGCCGCCTGCCCGAGTGGAGGCCGCCACGGCAGTGGCCCCGGTGTCGCCGGCCGCGGCTGCGACTCCGCCCTCGGCGAGTCTCCCCGCCACCGGCGGCAACGGTGCCCGCACGGGCGCGCTCGGTGCGGCCCTCCTGGCGGGGGCGCTCGTCCTGCGCCGTCTGCGGCGGCGAACCCTCGAGGTTGCTTAGGGGTTCTGGTTGCCGCTGGCCGTCGTGCCGGCCTTGGACACCGCGCTGAGGGCGGTGTTCGCCGAGCCGTTCGAGGCGGTGCCGGAGTTACCCGACGTACCGATGGCCTCGCCCTTGGCGCCGGAGTTGGCCGACGAGTCAGCGCTCGCCGCCGCACTCGAGCCCCCAGGGCCGCCCGTCGTCGTGCCCTTGGCGCGGACCGCCGACATCACCGGGCCGTTGTGGCCACTGTGGTTCGAGCCAGTCGTGCTCGCGCTGCCCGCAGCGCCGCCGTGCGACACCGGGCTGGCCGTGGCGCTCGACGTGGCATTGCCCGTGTTGCCGCTGTTGTTGGCCGACGACGTCACATAGACGCTGCCGGTGTTGCCGCTCTGGGCGACCGGCGAACTGTTCGACGTCGTCCCCGGACCGGCCGTCGACCCGTTCGCGGCGGCGGCGACACCCGTGCCCACCAGCGCGCAGAACAGGCCCACGAGACCCACGCGTACGAGATTCATCTCAGCTCCTTTAACCCCCGCCCGTGCCGGGCTGTCCTCGCCAGCTGGTTCGGTACTTCAGTCCGCGGGGCGCTCGGTCCTCAGCCCCGCGTGGTGGCGAGACGATAGGGCGGGTCAGGGGGTCGCGACAAAACGAGATGGCACGGAAGTGGCTGATGTTGCTGGTGGGGATGAACGCTGAGTAACGGTTTGTACGGATTCCGGCCGACCCCGTGGTGCCACTACCGGGCAACGGCGGGGGGCACCCTGAGAGCGGAATGAGGCCCCCGCTCTAGCCGCCGCCCTTCGGGTGCCAGCGGTCGCGCTCCTCGAGGATCACACCCGCGATCACGGCGATCATCACGACCGCGCCGACGAGCAGCCACAGCCCGGCGTTCATTTCGGCCCCTTCCGTCCGCTCCCTACCTGGTCCATGTTTCGGCATGGAACAGGGCTGGACTTAGACGGGCGTCAGAGCATGCTCAGGTTCTGACCAGACCTCCGCCGACGGGCTCGATGCCGAGGTCGCGGTAGGTGACGACGGGGGTGTAGGGAATCTCGCGCTCGCGGAAGTACTGGCCCGCGATCTCGCCCCGGTCGACGAGGGTGGCCGCGGCGACCACGGTGGCACCCACGGCGGTGATGGCGTCGTGGGCCTTCTGGATGGAGCCGCCGGTCGTGACGATGTCGTCGACGAGCAAGACGCGCCAGCCTTCGCCCACCTTGGCGCCCTCGACGAGCTTGTTGGTGCCGCGGCCCTTGGGCTCCTTGCGGACGACGAACCACTCCGTGCCGGCGAGTACAGCGACGACGTGGGCGAACTGGTCGGCCCCCATGGTCAGGCCGCCGACGGCGTCGAACTCGACGTCGCCGACGTTGTCGATGATCGCCTCGCAGGCCAGCTTGAGGTCGGCACCTCGCGAGAGCGCCGCCTTGGCGTCGATGAAGTCGCGGCTCAGCTCGCCGGAGGCCAGCGTGACCGGCTCCGGGAGCCGCAGCAGCCCCCGCTGGCGGATGACGTCGATGACCTGCTCACGGCGTGTGCTCACGAGGCGAGTGTAGGTACGGCAGCAATCGGGGGTAGGTATGGCGTGATGGCGACAGAAGTCAGGAACAACGCCGAGCGCTCCCGGTACGAGCTGGTCGACGACGGCGAGGTCGTCGGCGTGGCCGAGTACCGCGACGAGGGAGACGTGCGCGTGTTCCCGCACACCCACATCAACGCCAGCCGCCGGGGCCAGGGCCTCGGTGCCCAGATGGTGCGGGCTGCCCTCGACGACACCAGGTCGAGTGGCCACCGTGTGGTCGCCGCCTGCTGGTATGTCGCCGAGTTCATCGACGCTAACCCCGAGTACCGGGACCTTCTCGCCGCGTAGCGGCGCCGACTCCCCCCCGGGCTTAGGCCTCGCGCCCGAGGTCGGACCCGGCGAGCACCTCGACGGCGGGCACCTGGTCGCGCCGGCGAACGTCCTCGACCCGGTCGAGCTGGCGCTCGAGCTGTCTTCGGCGCACGCCGACCATGGCGTCAAAGTCCTTCTGCAGGGCGTCGAGGCGCCGGCCGACGCAGTCCATCTTCTCGGTGAAGGCGCCCCACTGCTTGGCGAACCCGCCCAGCAGGGCGACGATCTCGCGCGACCGCTGCTGCAGGCGGAAGCTCTCCGCGGCCTGGCGGATGACGGCGAGCACGGCGAACAGGGTCGTCGGCGAGCACAGCACGACCTTGCGCGCCAGGGCGCCTTCGAGCAGATCGGGATCGTGCTCGAAGATGGCGCCGTAGAGCTGCTCGTTGGGGATGAAGAGCAGCACGACGTCGAGCGAGCTGTCGCCATCCTCGTAGCGGCGCTCTGCGAGCTCGGTGACCCGCTGGCGGACGTCGCGACGGAACTGCTTGAGAAAGCGCTGGCGGTCCAGTTCGCCCTCGGCCTCGATGGCGCGCACGTAGTTGTCCAGTGGGAACTTCACGTCCATGTGGCAGACCTGGTCGCCGGGGAGCAGGAATGTGAAGTCGGGAATGCCGCCCTCGGCGGTGGCGGTCTGTTTTCGGTAGTTGACGTGCTCGATCAGCCCTGCAGCCCGCAGCACGTCCTCGGCCATGCGTTCGCCCCACTGCCCGCGACTCTTCGTGCCCGCGAGCGCCTCCCGTAAGCGGCCCGCGGTGTCGGTCAGCGCCGCCGTCTGCTGGCTCGCCATTCGCAGCTGGGCGGCGAGCTCGCCGAACTTCGCTTCGCGGTCGAGCTCCAGCTCGCGCACGAGACCGTCCATCCGGTCGAGCGCCGACCGCATCTCGGCCAGGTCACGCCGGTCGACCCGGGGCGTGTTCTCGCGGCGGGCGAAGACCATGGCCGCGACGACCGCGACGACCACCGCGACGGCGGCGCTGAGGACTGCAACTTCCATACCCGCCAACCATACGAAGGGGGTGTGACAGGAAGTCGCGAGGGGTCTGACCTGCGGTTATGGCTGCCAGACGTCGTCGACCATGGCCAGGATGTCGATCTCACGGTGGCGGCGCGCCTCGGGGGCGTCGACCCGCTCGGCCACCTCGGCCGCGGCCCGCGTACGCACCTCGTCGTCGATGTTGCCGAGGACCTGGATGAAGCGACCTGAACGGTCGCCCGACTCCAGCTCGACGCCGATGTCGGGCGGCGACGGAGGCTCGACGTCGATGACCAGCCGCAGCGGCGACGCGGTCCGGACGACCAGCCGCAGAGGGATCGTCACCGAGCCCCGGTAGCGCTTGTTCAACGCCGGTGCCTTGACGGCCAGCGTGCAGTCGAGGCGCACGACGGCCGAGAAGCGCAGCGACTCGCCGTCCTCTCCGGTTGGCGAAGCGTCGACGCCGGCCAGCTTCCCCCGCAGGCTCGCCCGCGCCGCGTGTCCGGGCCCCGCGGCGAGTGGCCCGACTTCGATCTGATCGCCGACGACCGACGCGATCGTGGCAGCCACCCGGTCGGCCGTAACGACCTCGCGCATGAAGCTGTGCCCGAACTGGTCGAAGGAGATGTGCTCGTCGTCAGCCAACAGCGACGCAAGCTACGCCGTCAGGCCGACGGCCGACGCCACTGTGCTCGTGATCGAGCCGACGTGAGCTAGCCGGCCCGGGCCGCCACCCCGAGAGCGAGCGACGGCAGCTCGAGCCCGCCGCCCTCAACGAGATAGGGCTCGACCATCGGCGTGAGCGTCGCCTTGATCGCCGCCTGTCCCTCGGCGTCCAAGGAGCGGGCGATCCCCGAGATGGGCCCCGCGATCTCGGTCTGCAGGTCCCAGTACTCGTCGATGCTGTCGTAGCGCTGGGCGCCGGGCACCTCCTCGATTTCGACGTCGGTGAAGCCGGCCTCCTCGAGCACATGGCGGTTGATCTCCGGAGTCGCAAGGGAGAACACGCCGCCGGGACCGCTTGGGTCACCCCCGGGTGTGTGGCCGTGCTGCAGCAGGGCGCCGACCAGTTGGGTGAGCCACGGGTTGCGGTCGAGCGGACCCCACACCCCGTAGGCCAAGCGCCCGCCCGCGCGCACGACGCGCCGGCACTCGGTGAAGGCCGTGTCGCGCTCGGGCACCAGCATGAGACCGAAGCGGGACAGCACACCATCGACGCTGCCCTCCGGAAGGTCGATCTGCTGGGCATTTATGACACGGCACTCGACGTTGGTCAGGCCGCGCTCTGCCGCGCCGCGCCGGGCGGCGGCGACCATGCCCTCGTTGAGGTCGCTCGAGATGAGCTTTCCGTCGGGGCCGATGCGCTCGGCCGCCAGGAAGCCTGTCTCACCCGGGCCGGCGCAGAGCTCGAGGATCGTCTGACCGGGATGGGGCTCGAGATGGCGCACGATCCATTCGGACAGGTCGCGCTGGCCCTCGAAAAGCCGGGTGCGATGGCGTTCCCACGCGGCGGCGATCTCGTCGCCCGCGAACGTGGATTCTTCGGTCATCCATCGTGAAGCTAGGCCGCCTTCCGGCGGACGTGGGCGCGCAGACCCCAGGCCCGCAGCTGGCGCCGCACCTGGGTGAAGGCCTCGGGCGTGCACGCCTTGCGCGTCTCTTCGTGGAGATGGTCGAACGACGGCATACCGCCGATGACCCAGCGGGCGAACATGCCCTCGTCCATCCAAGCCGCGACGTCGGGCGTCAGGTCGGCGACGACGTTCTCCCGCTTGGCGGCGAGGCCGCGGAGCGTCCCCCACGAGCCCTCGACGGCCAGATCCTTGTGGCGGTCCAGCTCCGTGCGCAGCTGCCACCACGGCACCCGCCGGTGTGCACGCGGCCCGTCGCCGATGATCAGCAGGAGCAGCATCCGCGCCACCCAAGCCACGAACGGAACGTCGGGCGGCGCGGTCGGAAGCCCCATGGCGCGCTTGAGGGCGTCGAGCACCGTGCCCGCGCCGGCGCCCATCTGCTCGAGCTCGCCGCCGGCCATCCGAACGCCGGACGCCACCGCGCCGTCGCGGGCGACGAGCGTCGTCGTGCGCACGCGCATGCGGCCCTTCGACTGCGAGGGCCGCACGCCGCTGTCCATCGACGCCGCCCAACCCTCGGCGGACACGCCGATCGCCTGCCACTCGGCCGGCGCGGTGAATGCGAGCAGGGTGTCGAGGGGATGGCCGTCGATCGGCTTGGTCCCGAGGTCGGCGCCATCACGGTCGGCCGACGTCACGCGCAGCAACAGGTGGCCGTGGTTCCAGCCGCCCTGCTCGACCCCGGCGTCGACCGCGGCCACCAAGGCCTCCAGCTGTTCGGTGCAGATCACATCGTTCATGACGACGATGCTGACGACGGTGGTTTACGCCGAGCTGCCAGCCGGCCTGTCAATCACCATCAACTTCGCGGGGCCGAACCTGTCAGTGACCGTGGCGACGGACCGGAAGCCGGCCTTTTCGAGCGCGCGCCAGGACGCGGCATTGGCCTCGAGCGGAGCGGCCGCCGCCTGCGCCCACGCCGCGTGCAGGCCGAACACCACGTCGGCGACAAAGGCCCGGATGACAGCCGAGCCGATGCCTCGCCCGCGGTCGACGGCGTCGCCTATCAGGTAGTCGATGCCGGCGGCAGTTCGGTCGACGCCGAGCTCCCACCACGGCGCAGCCTCGTCGGGCTCGTCCTCGGTCGGCCAGCACTGAATCCAGCCCACGTCGCGACCGTCCAGTGCGGCAATCCAGAACTCCGTGGCATCGGGCTCGCGCCCCGAGCCGTAGTCCCGAACGACGCCGTCCCACGACACATCGTCGCCTTCCCACCAGCGCACAATGTCCGGGTCATTCAGCCAGCGGTGCAGGAGCGGCAGGTCGTCGTCGACGAGCCGGCGGAACGTGATCTGCACCGCAACATCACTAGTCCGCCTGGACGGTCCCCCCGTCGAAGGGGCATCAGGAACACCATTTAGTTGTTGCAATGAGTGGCCGAACAAGAGGTTGAGGCTGTCATGCCGCTGAAGACACGAAGAGGGGACCGGTGACATGTGGTTCCTGCTCGTCATCGAGGCGATGGCTGCCTTCATCGTCGCGTGCGCCGATTCGGTCGGCGACGAGCAGCACACGGTCCGCGAACGCGTGGTCCGAGCCCTGTTGTGGCCGGTCACGCTGTGGGTCTTCTTCACCCACCGTGAGATGCCGAAGCTGGCTCGCTTCGGGTCGATCGTCTGGCTGCTGCTCACGGCCGGCTGGCTGCTCTCTCTCGAGTCCGACCGCCTGCACCACGCCTGGCTGTTCGCGCTGGTCGCCGA
>JAFASB010000397.1 GCA_019244985.1 Acidimicrobiia bacterium
CGCGCGCTACCGCGAGCGCGCCTCTGATCCACTCGAGCTGGTGCTCGCCGGCAGCGCGGCGGCCGAGCACGACGGGGTACGGGTCGTCCGAAGCCCCGATCGCGACCAGCTCGCGGCGCTGTACGCGGGCGCGGCCGCGCTCGTGCACCCCTCCCTGTACGAGGGCTTCGGGATGACAGCCCTGGAGGCGATGACGGTCGGGGTGCCGGTGCTCGCCGCACGCTCCCCCGGAGTGCTCGAGGTCTGCGGGGACGCGGCCCGCTACGCAGACCCGAGCGAGGCCGAGTCGTTCGCCGACGCGATGCTCGAACTGGCCGCTGGCGGTGAGCTCACACGGCGCCTGGCGGCGGCCGGCCGGGAGCGCGCCGCGCACTTTTCGTGGGCCGACTGTGCACTCCGCCACCTCGACGCCTACTCTCTGGCGGTCCGAGCATGAAGATCGCGATCCTCGGCACGCGGGGCATCCCCGCCTCATACAGCGGCTTCGAGACGGCCGTGGAGCAACTCGCCTCGCGGCTCACGGCGCGCGGCCACGAGGTCACGGTCTACTGCAGGCCGCACGTCGTCGACCCGAGCCTCAAGCGCTACAAGGGCGCGGAGCTCGTGCACCTGCGGACGATCCAGAACAAGTACCTCGACACGTTCGTGCACACCTTCCGCTCCGCGCTGCACGCCGCGCGGGTGACCAAGCCCGACGTGGCGCTGTTCTTCATCGCCGGCAACTCGCCGCTCTGCCTGGTCACCCGCTGGGCGTCGATCCCGAGCGTGATCAACGTCGACGGGCTCGACTCCGATCGACGCAAGTGGCCGGCGTTCGCGAAGGCGTACCTGCGCTTCGCCGAGCGGACCGCGCCGCGCTGGTCGGATCGGGCGATCACCGACAGCCACGCGGTGGCCGACATCTTTGCGAAGCGCTACGGGGAGCGGATCGGTGTCGTCCCGTACGGGGTCGAGGATCCGGGGCACGACGGCACGCAGACGCTCGAGCTGCTGGGACTCGAGCCGCGCAACTACATCCTGTTCGTCGGGCGCCTCGAGCCCGAGAACAATCCCCACCTCCTGGTCGAGGCCTTCTCCCGGATCGCGGCCGAGCGGGCGCGGGGGATGAAGGTGGCGATCGTCGGCGGGGCGCCGTACGCCGACGAGTACATCCGCCAGGTCATGCGCGCCGCCGATCCGCGCGTGATCTTTCCCGGCTACGTATTCGGCCGCGGCTACTGGGAGCTTCAGCGCCACGCGTATCTGTTCTGTGCGCCGACCGAGGTAGGCGGGACGCACCCGGTGATCCTCGAGGCGATGGCGGCGGGCAACTGCGTGCTGGTCAACGACCACCGGCCAAACGCGGAGACCGTCGGCGACGCCGGCGTGTACTTCTCGGGGCGGCGGGGCGTCGAGGACCTGACCGTGCAGCTCGAGGCGCTGCTGGCAGCGCCCGAGCTCGTCGCCCAGTACCGCAAGCGGGCGCGGGAGCGCGCCGAGAGCTACTCGTGGGAGACCGTGACCGACCAGTACGAGGAGCTGCTGCGGACCGTTTGCGAGGCCCGAGGCCCCGGCGCGCTGCCGGAGTTCCTGCTGGACCGCGACCCGCTGGCCGTGGCTTGACGCGCGCCGTCAGCGATCCGCTCGGCGCGCTCGGATCAGCCGACTGAGAACGACGCCGAGCGGCTGGTGAGGCTCTGCCACGCGATCCTCACGGCGCCGCTGCCCGGCACGCGAACGGCCGCGGTGAAATAGCCCTCGGCCGAGCTCGAGGGGACCGTGACGGTGGCAATCCTGCGGAACGCGCCCCCGCTCGGGCGCCACTCTATGCGCACGCTCTGGCTGGTGTTGTCGGGCGCCGGACGGATCTGACCCCAGATGCTCAGGCGCGCACCGCTCCGTACTCGGCTCGAGGGCAGCCAGATCGGCATCCGGTAGGTGTTGAATGCGGGCTTGCGGCTGCCGTCCATGTACAGCAGCCCGGTCTGGAAGGTGTCCCAATAGCCGAACTCGGACGGCGTGTAGCGGGCGTCGGGCCGGTCGTCGTAGAGCAGGAACTGGCCGACCGCCCGGACGCGTGGGTCACGCCAGGCCATGAAGTCCGCCTGGTTGAGATACACGGCCTGCTGGGCGGGACTGACGAGCTGATATGGGTCGGGCGGGTTGGTCTGGTAGCCGTACTCGGTGAGGTAGATCGGGATCCGGCGGTGGACGCCGTAGTTTCCGTAGATGCGGTCGAGGCCGCGCTCGAGGCGCCCGAGGTCTGACAGGGGGACGAAGTCCGGGTTCGGAGCGCTGTAGGCGGGCGGGTAGAAGAAGTAGTACGGGTGGTGGGCAAAGCCGGTCGCTCCGAACAGGCCGGGGTGGCTCTTGACGAACGCCGCTCCGCCGCCGCGCGTCGGGCAGCCCAGCGCCGAGGCGCGCTGTCCGCCAAGTTGGCGGTAGCTCGAGTCGACGCAGTACAGGGCGCGCAGGAAACGCATCGGCGTCATCCCCGTGTACCAGCCGAGGGGCGGATAGCCCTCGGGCGCGAGCTCCCCGATCAGAATCGTGTCCCTCGCCACCGTGTGGCCGCTGGCCTTCAGCGCCGTCCATGCTGCGTCGACGTACTCGCGGTACAGCCGTGGGGAGTTCTCGACCTGTCTGCCGTCGACGGCGCGCGACTGCGGCGCGAGCCAGCCGGGAATATTCGGCTCGTTCCAGATCGTCCAGTAGCTGACGCGGGGGACCGGGCTGCTCCCGGCGCCCTGAGCGTTCGGGACGTACGTGCCGCTGTAGCGCGTACCCACCGCCTGGACGAACCGCTGGAAGTCGGCGACCGACGGCGCGAAGTGATCGGCGGAGCGGGCGGTCGGCGCGTCGTGCCGCATCGCCCACAGCGGGCCCGGCGCGGTGACGTTGAAGTCGACGGCGATGCCGCGCTGGGCCGCCAGCTCGAGTACCCGGTCATAGGGCATCCATGTCCCGGTCGGATATGCCGCCGGGTCGGCGGCGTTGAAGTGCGGCCGCGTCCGTGACAGCGCGTTCGGCGCGATCGCCTTCCACAGGATCGTGACCCGGAGGCGGTCGACCCCCAGCGACGCGAGCACGTCCAGGACGTGGCTCACCGTCGCGCTCGAGGCGTAGATCAGGTGATTGTCGTCCTGGAAGATCGACTCCTGGTTTCGTCCTGCATGTGCGAACGACGGCAGCCCCAGCGACAGGAGCGTCGCCGTCAGCGCCGCCGAGGCTTTGAGCCTCATCGGCCTGCCGCCCCCGTCGACACGGAGCCGGCAGCCGCCAGCGCGGCCTGCGCTTTGCCGAGATCGCTCTGCACCGACGGCGAATGTGGTTCCAGCACCATCGCCTGGCGTAGGACGTGCACGGCTTCACGGCGCCTACCGGCGCGCAGGTCGAATTCCCCCAGCTGCTGCCACGTCTGTGCGTTCGCCGGCTGCAGTGACACCGCGCGGACGAACGTGGCGTGCGCTGAGCGCTGGTCGCCGATCGCGTCGTAGACGGTGGCCAGCTCCCACTGCGGCTCGACGGCCAC
>JAFASB010000501.1 GCA_019244985.1 Acidimicrobiia bacterium
CGACGCGCCCGCCGGTGACCTTGTTCAGGAGGCGGTCGACGGGTGGGAGCACCTTCGACCCCGTGGCCGCGAAGCCACGCGTGGTCGCCAGCTTCTGCACCGCCCGTCCGATGGCGCTGTCGGATCTCGGCATAGGCGGACAGTAACCCGCTCGGCCTACTGTCCGGCTTGGTGTTCCTCGACCTCACTCCCGAGCAGAAGGCACTTCAAGAGGAGCTGCGCGAGTACTTCGCCGGCCTTGTGCAGACAAAGTCCGCCGCCGACCTCGATGACGAAGAGATGGGCGAGGGCTGGAAGGCCACAATCCGGCAGATGGGCAAGGACGGATGGCTGGGCGTCGGGTGGCCCAAGCAGTACGGCGGCCAGGGCCGGGGCGCCATCGAGCAGCTGATCTTCCTCGAGGAGGCGGGGCGCGCCGGCGCACCGATCCCGCTGGTCACGCTCAACACCGTCGGGCCGACGATCGCTCAGTTCGGTACCGACGAGCAGAAGGAGAAGTTCCTGCCCGGCATCCTCGCCGGGGAGATCCACTTCGCCATCGGGTACACCGAGCCCGGCGCCGGCACCGATCTGGCGTCGCTGCGCACGGGTGCCGTGCGTGACGGCGACGAGTACGTCGTCAACGGGCAGAAGGTGTTCACCAGCGGCGCCCACGTGGCCGACTTCGTGTGGCTGGCCTGCCGCACCGACCCGGCGGCCCCGAAGCACAAGGGAATCTCGATCCTCATCGTCGACACCGACCAGCCCGGCTTCAAGTGGACGCCGATCAACACCCTGTCCCTCGGCTTCACCAGCGCCACGTACTACGAGGACGTGCGGGTACCGGCATCGATGCTCGTCGGGGAGGAGAACGGCGGCTGGAAGATGATCACCACCCAGCTCAACTTCGAGCGGGTGGCGCTCGGGCCGTCGGGCCGCATCTTCCGCTCGCTCGACGCCGTGGCGGACTGGGCCAAGGAGACCCGTTTCACCGACGGCACGCGTGTCATCGACCTGGACTGGGTGCGGACGAACCTTGCGCGTGTGCGGGCCAAGGCCGAGGTCGCCGAACTCCTCAACTGGCGGGTGGCGTGGGAGCAGGAGCAGGGCAGGATGAACCCGGCCGACGCCTCGGCGATGAAGGTCTACGGCACCGAGCTGCGCCAGGAGACCGCCCGCCTATTGCTCGAGGTCATCGGCGCCGCCGGCTACCTCCGGGAGGGGTCGCCGGGCGCCGTGCTCGAGGGGCTGCTCGAGCGCGACTTCCGCGGCTCGGTCGTCGGCACCTTCGGCGGCGGCGTCAACGAGGTCCAGCGGGAGATCATCGTCACCGCCGGCCTCGGCATGCCTCGCCCGCCTCGCTAGGGACGCGCCGCTACTCGATCGTGAAGACCCGCCGGGAATCGTGCCGTTCAGTTGTACGCCGGGTCACTCTTGGTCAAGGAGGCGCCGCGGATGGCGGCCGTCGGCGTAGCCGAGGAACGGCGGATACACGTTGTAACCGAGGAGCTCCTGGAGCCGTTCGGGAAGCTGGCGCACGATGTCGCGCGGCACGCCGAGGATGTGGTTCTCCTGGGGGCGCAGCCACGAGGCGGCGTACTCGAGCACGACGCCAAGGCGGGGCCGGTCGCTGCGGTTGGCGCCGCCGCCGTGCCAGAGCGTGCCCAGGTAGAACATCACCGATCCGGCCGGCATCTCTGCGATCTTGATCTCGCTGGTCTCGTCGGGCACGCGGTCGGTCCACGTGTGGCTCTCCGGCACCAGGCGAGTGGCGCCGTTCTCCTCGGTGAAGTCGTCGAACGGCCACATGCACGTCAGCACGACCTGATCGTGCGGTCGGCGGAGGGGGTACACGCCGTCGTCGCTGTGCAGCACCTGCGCCGGCTCGCCCGGACCGATGAGGATTCCTGTGGGCGCGCTCAACTGATAGTTGTGCAGCACCTCGTCGAGGACGCCGAGCACCAGGGGGTGGGTCGCGGCGCTGTCGAGCAGCCGGGTCTTGCGGAAGAGCGCGTAGATGCGCCGGGTGTGGAAGCCCTCGAACGAGTTGCGCCCGTGAGGGATGTCCTCGGCGATGGCGGTGAGCTCGGCCCGGATGGTGTCGGCCTCGTCACGGCTGAGCACGTTGGGCACGATCGAGTACCCGTCCCGGTTGAGGTCAGCCACGACGTCCTCGACGGTCGCCGTCTGAGTGAGGGTGCTCATGAGCTGCCGCCAGCGTCGTCTTGCTCGCCGGCGCCCTTGGCGATCAGGAAGCCGCGGGCCCGCTCGGCCAACGGGTAGCGGTCGACGAGCGCCCGAAAGCGCGGACCGTGGCCGTGGTAGCGGAGGTGGGCGAGCTCGTGGACGATCACATAGTCCAGCACCCACCGCGGGTACTCGGCGAGCCGAGCCGAGATGCGGATGGTGCCGTCCGCGGGCGTGCACGAGCCCCACAGTGAGTTCTGGTTGGTGGCCCACCGGATGCTGGCCGGTCGGGGCAGGTCGTGGCGCTCGGCCAGCTGGCGGGCGCGGCGGGCCACGTCGATGCGGTCGGCGTCCCGCCGGCGCTGAAGGCGCTTGACCATGACGTCGGCCCAGTGCTGCTCCTCGGCCTTCGAGAACGTGTGGGGGATCGACAGGCGGACGACTCCGTTGCGCTCGACCGCCTGGATCGTCTTGCGGCGGCGAGTGCTGCGAATGACCTCGACCTGCATGCGCCCCATCAAACCAGGCGGGTGAGACATGAACGCGCGATGCCATACGGTCGCCGGTCGTGGAGGTCCGGACGAGCCGTGGGAAGGCGGCGGCGGTTGCCGTCGCGTGCGTCGCCGTCGGCGCTGGCTTCGCCTCGCTGGCCCAGAGCGCCGGCGCCGCATGGGTCGGCGTCGGGGTCTGCGCCCTCGGCGTGCTGGCCAGCGGGAAGCGCGTCTTCGTGCCGACGACGATGTTCCGCCTCGGCGACCGGGAGCTCGAGATTGTCGGCGGCGTCCGCGGCCGGCCGACCGTGCCGTGGGATCAGACCCAGGCAGTCGAGATCCACCGCCGCCGCCTGCGAGGGTCAGTCGTGACGTTGACCATCGCCGACGGCACGGGCGGTGCGCGCCGGCTCGAGTTCAGCGACACTTGGTTGGACACCCGGGGCGCGGACGTCGCCCACGAGATCGCCGACCGCTCCGGAGCGCCTGTCGTCGACAGCTGAAAGCGGCATGGTCAGCAGGGCCGGATGACGTTGCCGTCTAGCGCCTTCGCTGTCTCGGCGGCCGACAAGAGCGCGTAGCGAGCGTCGCGGCGCAGCTTCGTGCTGCACGGCCGTCCTGCCGCAGCGGCGCCCCCAGGCACAAACAACACGAGGTCCGATGGCCGCTGTTGACCGAGCGTGCGGATCGCGTCCGGATCACGCAGGTTCACAGCTCGACGCCCAGAGTCATAAGCAGCCCAGTCGTGAGCGACGTGTTCAGCGCCAATCAGCCAGATGTTGTGTTGCGTCGATGGCCAGCGAGCACCCAGCAAGAGCCGGCCCGCCTGTGCGCCGTCGGCTTGGGTACGCCCCGCTGGCACCGACTGGGTGATGCCGACTGCACCGAGCACGACGGCGACAACCGCAACGCCCCACGCGGCTGACGCGGGGACCGACCTGGGCCGGCGGGACAGCGCGGCCTCCAAGGTCGCACCGAATCCGACTGCAAGCGGGAGCACGACCCAGTACGGCCAGTAGTCGTGCCGCGCCGCGCCGTCGCGGAAGCCGAACACCCACAAAGCCACGGTCGCGAGGCTGACGCCGAGGACCAGCCGTGTGCGCACGTCTCGGAGGCCGACAACGAACGCGACGAGGCCGAGGCCCGCGACCCATACAGGAAACAGCTTTCGGGCGTCGTCCCGGAGCGCGCGAACCACATCCCCGAATGTCCGCGGCTGGCTGCCAAAACCGGAACGGACGGTCAACTGCGAATGCAGCGGTCCCCAGGATCCGAACGCCCACCACAACCACGCCCCGAGCAGAACCACTCCCGTTATCCCGCCGATGACGAGCGCCACGTCGTGAGGATGGAGCCGTTTGCGGATGATCCTGAACAGTGCAGCAGCGGCAAGAAGCCCAGCGAGTAGGACGCCCTGCCAGCTCGACAGCACACAGACTGCCGCCACCACGCCGACGGCCACAGGTGATGCACCAAGGCCGTTGCGGCTTCGGGCGTCCAAAGCGAGAAGGATGACCGCGGGTGCCAGCCCGACAACGGGTGTGTCGAGCATCGTTCCGAAAACCCCGACCATCGGCACGCCGAACCCGAGGGCGACGCCGCCGACCGCTGCAGGCCAGGAAAGCCCAACCGCTCGCAGCAACGCCACGCCTGCGATCAGGGCGAGCGCGGTCGCGACGATCGCAGGGAGTCGCGTGGACCACGCATGTTCACCGAAAACCTCCTCGGCGGCCGCGGCTTCGACGACGAGGAGGGGCGGGTGGTCGGCGTAGGTCGATACACCGTCAGGCGTCCGCCGCCGGGTACCCATGCGAGACCAGACCACACCCTCCTTTCTCAGCGACCGGCTGCCGAAGCCCCAGACCGCCCCATTCACGCCGTCGTGAGAGTCGCCGAACGGGCGCGACATCGCCGTCGCCGCGTGTACGCCAAGCACGGCGAGGACAACGGCCACCAGGGCGTAGGCGAGCTTCCGTCCCACCCTCGCCATCAAACCAGGCGGGTGCGATATGGAGGCGCCATGCCCGACCGTCGCAGGTCGTGGCCGTCGACATCCGCAGCTGGCGAAGACCACCGACGTAGCGCGAGCGTTGCTTCTATGAGCCTGCACTTTCGGACCTGCCCGCTGTGCGAGGCCACTTGCGCACTCGAGATCGAGGTCAAGGACGACGGCCCGTCGGTCGCATCCGCGGTGACCGCGACGATCCGTGGAGCAAGGGCTACATCTGTCCCAAGGGCTCCACGCTGAAGCAGCTGCACGAGGACTCCGACCGAGTTCGCACGCCGATGGTCCGGGGTGAAGACGGCGAGCTGCACCCGTGTTCGTGGGGGGAGGCGTTCGCCGAGGTCGAGCGCCGGCTGATGCCGATCATCGAACAGCACGGTCGCGACGCGGTGGCGGTCTACATAGGCAACCCCACCGTGCACAACCTCGGCGGGCTGCTGTTCACCAAGCCCCTGGTGAAGGCCCTGGGCACGAAGAACGTGTACTCGGCAAGCACGGTCGACCAACGGCCCAAGGAGATCAGCACCGGGCTGATGTTCGGCACGCCGATCGCCTTCGCCGTGCCCGACCTCGACCGCACCGACTACCTGATGATCCTCGGCGGGAACCCGTGGGCTTCGAACGGATCGCTGGCGACGGCGCCCGACTGGCCGGGCCGCCTGAAGGGCATCCAGGAGCGAGGCGGGCGCGTGGTCGTCGTCGACCCAAAGCGCACCAAGACGGCCGAGGAGTCGGACGAGCACGTTCCCATCCGGCCGGGCACCGATGCCCTCTTGTTGATGGCGATGGTCAACGTGCTGTTCACCGAAGACCTTGTCGACCTGGGCGATGCCGCCGGCTACGTCGACGGCGTCGAGGTGGTGCGCGAGCTGTGCGCAGAGTTCGCGCCCGAGGCAGTGTCCGAGGCGTGCGCGATCGACGCCTCCACGATTTGCCGCTTGACCCGGGAGGTGGCGGCCGCACCGACGGCCGCGGTGTACGGCCGGGTCGGCACGTCGACCCAGGAGTTCGGCACTCTCTGCTGCTGGCTGGTCGACGTCATCAACACGCTGACCGGGAATCTCGACCGCCCTGGTGGCGTCATGTTCTCCAAGCCGGCGGCCGGGTCCGGCAACACCCGAGGCCCGCGTGGAGGCCGCGGCATCAAGCTCGGCCGCCACCGCAGCCGGGTGCGAGGCTTGCCCGAGACGCTGGGCGAGCTTCCCGTCGTGTGTCTGGCCGAGGAGATCGACACGCCGGGCGAGGGCCAGGTGCGGGCGCTGTTCACGTCGGCCGGCAATCCCGTGCTGTCGACGCCGAACGGCGGGCGCCTCGACGCCGCCATGGAGCGTCTCGAGCTCGTCGTGTGCGTCGATCCCTACCTCAACGAGACGACCCGCCACGCCCATGTCCTGCTGCCGCCGCCGAGCGCGCTGCAGCGGAGCCATTACGACGTCGCCTTCTGGTCGTTCTCGACGCGCAACTACGCCAAATACTCGGCGCCGGTACTGCCGCTCGACGAGGGCCAAATCGAAGAATGGAAGATCCTCGCCAAGCTGGCGTTGATCGCCCAAGGGATGGGTGCGGATGCAGACGTGTCGGTGGTTGACGACCTGGTTATCGACACGCTGGCCCGGTCTGCCGGCTTCGACGTGTCTCTCCTGGTGCCGCGCGTCGGCCCTGAGCGCATTCTCGACTTGATGCTGCGCACGGGGCCCTATGAGGTGACGCTGGACGAGGTGATGGCCCACGAGCACGGACTGGATCTGGGCCCGTTGGAGCCCCGTCTGCCGGACGCGTTGCGTACGGCGTCGGGCAACGTGGAACTGGCGCCCCAGCCAATGGTTGACGACGTGCCTCGTCTCCGGTCCGCGTTGGGTCGCGCGAGCAACGGCGGGTTCGTGCTGATCGGCCGGCGTCACCTGCGGTCGAACAACTCGTGGATGCACAACGTGAACGTGCTGGTGAAGGGCAAGCCACAGTGCACGCTCCAGGTGAATCCTTCGGACGCCGAACGGGTTGGCATCACCGACGGCGGCTCGGCCAAAGTCTCGTCGCGAGTCGGCGCGGTGGTGGCCGATGTCGAAATCACCGATGCGGTGATGCCGGGCGTCGTCTCGCTGCCCCATGGATGGGGTCACGACCTACCTGGTGTGCAGATGTCGATCGCGTCTGCGCACGCCGGCGTGAACTCGAATGTCCTCGCCGACGAGGAGATGTTCGACGTCATCTCAGGCAACGCCGTGCTGAACGGGATCCCGGTGGAGGTTGTCCCC
>JAFASB010000042.1 GCA_019244985.1 Acidimicrobiia bacterium
ACCTGCCGCCCGAAGAGCTGGCGCTGGTTCCCCAGGTGCCCGGTTCACTCGAAGCGGCGCTCAACGCCCTCGAGTCCGACCACGAGTACCTGCTGGCGGGCGGCGTGTTCACGCCCGACCTCATCGAGACCTGGCTCAGCTACAAGCGTGAGCGCGAGATCGACGAGGTCCGCCTGCGTCCCCATCCGTGGGAGTTCTACCTGTACTACGACATTTGAGCGACATCTAGACCGTCAGGGGGCGGTAGCGCCTGCCTCGTTGGAGGGGGCGCTGCTGCCCACGGCGTTGTTGGCGACGACCTCCTGGATGTAGGACGTTGGCGTCCTTCCACACCAGGTACGTGCGGTCGGTCCTCGTGTCACCCTTGCTTTTCAGCTCGTTGATCGTGGTGCCGAAATCTGCGGCTGCGCGATGAGCCGAGCGGCCTACGACCTCGGCGCCGGTCGACGCTGGCCTCGGCGGGCCAGGAACCACCCGGCGACGATCAGCACTGCGGCCAGAAGGAGGAGGCGCACCAACCCCAGGCCCGTGAAGGCGAGGAACGAGTTCGGGTTGGTCGCCGAGACGAGGGGGGCGCCGCCCCGCGTGAAGCTCGTGCCCAGCACTGAGGTCGGAACCACGAACGACACACACTTGGTAGGCGCGCCCGCCGCAACCGCGCACACGAGGTAGGTCCCCGGGTCGACCGCCGGCACCGCGAAGGAGCCTGCCGCCGCGGGGCAGCCCGGCGTCCCCAGTTGTCCCGGCACTGTCGTCGTGCCGACGACGCTCCCGTTGAACGTGATGTCCACCGTGGTCCCGGGGGGCACACCCTGCACGTTGACGACGACCTGCGTTCCCGGCGAGCCGGTCGTCGGGTCTATCGAGAAGATCAGATTGACGGGGCCGTTGGGCGTGAGGGTGCAGGGATCGAAAAGGCTCGTCGAAGGAGGCGTCTGTCCTGCTGCGGTCGTCGTCGTTGCGCCCTGGACCGTGGAGGTCGTCTGACCGGGCTGGGTCGTCGGCGGGGCAGTGGTCGTCGCACCGGGGGTTGTCGACGGTGGCGCGACCGTGGTCGTCGTGCAGCTGTCGAACGGATACGTGCACGTCTGAGCCGACGACGCCGTGCCGAGCCCGGCCAGGCCGGCGACGGCCGCGACGATGACAACGATGAGTGCGGTGATCCGCGCCGATCCCAGCTTCATGGCTCTGCCCTCCGTTGCCATCTTAGGAACGATCTGGACTGACGACTCTTACATCCAGTTGTAGAAGGTGAAGCCGCGCTTCTTCAGGTCGTCGATGAGCTGCTTGAGCATGGCGACCGTCTGGGAGCGGTCGCCGCCGCCATCGTGCATGAGGATGACAGCGCCGGGCCCGACCTTGGCCTCGATGCGGGCGAGGATCACTGGAGCGGAGGGCCTGGTGTAGTCCTTGGGGTCCACACTCCACTTCAGGACGCGCAGCCCGCGCTGGTGTGCGGTGTTGATGATGTCGGGGTTCAGGTTCCCACCCGGCGGCCGGTAGAAGAGCGGGTTCTGACCGGTGATGCTGCGGATGACGTCGGCCGCCTGATCCACCTCGTCGACGATCTGCGGGTGCGGCCGCGACGGCAGGGTGAGGATGTGGTGCATCGAGTGGTCGCAGACGAGGTGCCCGGCGTCGAATTCCGCTTTCACCAGTTCGGGGTGTCGCTGCGCCAGATACCCGATCGTGCAGAACGTGGCCTTGACGTTCTCGTCCTTGAGGACCTGCAGGATGGCGGGCGTCCAGCGCGGGTCGGGGCCGTCGTCGAAGGAGAGGGCGACGACCATGCCGGTCTCGGCGTGGGCGGGGTCGGCGGCCCCCACCGCCTCGGAACGGGAAACGATCTCGCCGCTGTGCTCGCCGACCTGCGCTTCCTCGGTGCCGCCGCCCGAGATCCAGATGCGGTCCTCGACGGCAGGCAGCCCCGGTCCCACGCCCTGTACCCGCCGGCTCACGATCTTCTCGACGGCGTCGGTGCCGTTCTTCACGACGATGCGGTCACCCGCCCGCACGCGCTGGTCGGGCTGCGCCGGCGTGTTGTCGACGAACAGCTGGGCGGGCGAGGCGTGCGACGCGATGACGCGATGGGTCACGACGGACAACAAGGCGCCGTCGCGAGGGCGAACACGGCCGGCTGTCAACGCACTCGCCACCGTGGGCTCCCGCCCCGGCACCCACACGATGCGTCCGTCGACGCGCACCTTGGTCGTCGCGGTCTGTCCGCCGGAAACGAGCCACCAGGCGGTGACGAGGACGACGACGACGGCGACCGCCGTGAGCTGAATCCAGCGCGAGCGTTGAGGCCCTCGGCCCGCCGGCCAGAAGGCACGCTCGATCGCCGGCGGAGCGGCGTCGGAGGTCAGCAGCGGCGTTCTCACTTGCCGTAGAAGACGCGCTCGACCACCTGGCGAGCACGACGGGTGACCCGACGATACTGCTCGCGCAAGTCACCTCCGGACACGCCCAACGACCGGGCCAGCTTGGCAAGTTGATCGCCCTGCGTGGGCAAGGCATCCCCGGGCGAGCCCTTCACCAGATACCAGCGATTCCGTGTCCGTTCGCAGAACCGATAGGCGGCAGCAAGCGTGGCGTGGTCGTCCGGGGCGAGCGCGCCGGCTGCCTCGAGGGCGTCGAGGGCGGCGATCGTGCCCGTCCCGCGGATGCCGTGCTGGAGTTGGAGGAGCTGGGCCGTGAACTCGATGTCGGAGAGTGAACCGCGGCCCAACTTGAGATGGAACTGGGGATCCTCGCCGGCGGGAATTCGTTCTCGCTCGATGCGCGCCTTCATGCGGCGGACCTCGCGCACGTCGTCGTCGGTGAGCGGCCGCCACACGTGAGGTTCGATGATCTCCATGAACCGCCGCCCGAGGTCGGTGTCGCCCCCGACTGGCCGAGCGCGCAGCAGCGCCTGGCGCTCCCACATGAGCGCCCATCGCTCGTAGTACGTGCGGTAGCCGTCGAGACTGCGGGCGAGCGGACCCTGCTTGCCTTCGGGGCGCAGGCCCAGGTCGACGGTGTAGATGCGGGGCGACGGCGTACGTCCCGAGAGGAACTGCAAGAGGGATTCGGCTGACTCCTCCGCCGCAGCGAAGTCGGCTGCCGTCGTGCCGTCGTAGACGAACAGCACGTCCAGGTCGCTGGCGTACGACAACTCACCGCCTCCGAAGCGGCCCATGGCGACCACCGCGAACGGCAGGGTTGGCGCAACTGCGTCGAGGGCGGCGCCCAGTACGCCCTCGGCGAGTGCCGTGAGCTCGGTACCGGTGAGGGCGACGGCCTCCCGTTCGTCGTCGAGTCCGAGCACGTCGCGCGCCGCGATGCGGAGCTCCTCGCGCTGCCGATAACGGTGCAAGGCCTTGCGCCGGTCGACCCGTCCCTCGCGCCACCCGACGGCTGCGGACGCGCCCGCGGCCAAGTCCGCAGCAGGTCGAACGCCCAGGCCGTCGGGCCCACCGAGACTCAGCAGCTCGTCGGGATTGTGCTCGAAGGTCTCTGCGAACAGCCGACTCGTTCCGAGCAGTAAACACAGCCGGCGCGCCACCTCCGGCGACTCGCGGAACGCAGTCACCAATTCCGTGGCCCGCTGCTCGCCCGAAGACAGCCGCCGCAGGCCGAGCAGTCCGAGGTCGGGATCGGGAGCCTCCGAGAGCCAGCCCAGGACGAGTGGAAGGAGCTGCTGCATCAGCCGTGACGAGCGCGTGAGGCCGCCCGCGAGCTCTCGGACCGCCACGCGGGTGCGTTCCATGTCGGCGAATCCGAACGCGGTCAGCCGCGTCTCGGCGGCGTCGGCCGACAGCGCCCCATCGGCGCTTCCCGGCACGACGGCGAACGCCTCCAGCAGCGGCCGGAAGTACAGACGCTCGTAGATCGACCGGACAGTGGCCTGGTGCTGACGGAGCTCGGCGGTCAACAGGGCGGCGGCGTCGCCCTCGGGGCTGTCCCGGTAGCCCATGACGCGCGCCAGCCTCGTGAGCGCAGCGTGGTCGGTGGGAATGGCGTGCACCTGTTGCGCGTCAACCAGCTGCAGACGGTGCTCGACGGCGCGAAGGAAGCGGTAGGACGCGGCGAGCGACGCCGCGTCGTCGGCACTCACGTAGCCGGCACCGGACAGCTCGGCGAGCGCAACCAGGGTCGTGGGCGAGCGGATGCCATCGTCGTGGCGCCCGTGGACGAGTTGGAGGAGTTGCACGGCGAACTCGATGTCGCGGATGCCGCCCCGGCCTCGCTTGACCTCCCGGTCGGTCAGATGGCGGCGAGCGAGTTCGCTTTCGGCGCGTGCCTTCATGGCGCGCAGGGCGCGCAGGTCGTCGGCGTCGAAGACCCGACCCCAGACGCGTTCGTGAGCGGCCGAGAGGAAGGCGGCGCCGAGCCCTTCGTCGCCCGCTGCGGGGCGCGCCTTCAGGAGGGCCTGGAACTCCCAAGCGTCGGCCCACCGGTCCCAGTAAGCGATGTAGGAAGCGAGCGACCGGGCCAGTGGGCCGTCGCGGCCCTCCGGACGCAGGTCGGCGTCGACCCGGAAACAGGCGCGGGCGACCTCCATGACGCCGCGCGCCAGGCGCTCGCCGTCCACGACATGCTCCTCGTCGACGACAAAGAGCACGTCGACGTCGCTCGCGTAGTTGAGCTCGTTGCCGCCGAGCTTGCCCATGGCGACGACCGCCAGCCCGTCGGCACCCGCCAATCGCACGGCCTCCCGCAGCACGGTGTCGGCCATCGTCGCCAGGCTCCGCCCGACGACGTCAAGATCGTCGATACCGCGAAGGTCCCGCGCCGCGATGCGCAGGAGCTCGAGCCGCTTCCAGCGGCGCAGCGTGTCGGTGTCTTCGATGGTGGCGGGGACCGAGCGGTCGAGCTCGGCGAGAACGTCGAGAGCCATCGCGTCCGATACACACAGCTCGGTGAGCGCCCGGCTGGCGGAGGTGACGGTGACGAACGCCTCGGCCAGCGCATCGTCGTTCTTGAGCCGGTCCACGACGTCGGGGTGGGCCTCGCCGATGCGCTCGGCGGCGACGGCGGCCCACGCGGGCGCGGCGGAGCGTTCGATCAACTGCGTCAGTCCACGCGCGGGCACCTTTCAAGTGTCGCGTAGCGTTGCTTCATGCCTCGCGTGCGGGTGGCTGCCTGTCAGATCAACACCGTCGTCGGCGATCTCGACGGGAACCTGGCGAAGATTGTCGCCGCCTACGACGAGGCCGAGGCGGCGGGATGCGACATTGCCGCCTTCCCCGAGCTCGCCATCACGGGTTATCCGCCCGAAGACCTCGTCCTGAAGCCGGGGTTCATCAGCGACAACCTGGAGGCCCTCGAGAAGCTGGCGGCGCGCACCGGTCGCTGTGCGGCCATCGTGGGCTTCGTCGACGCGGGACGCGATCTGTACAACGCCGCCGCCGTGTGCGCTCTCGGCTCGGTGCAAGGCGTGTACCACAAGCGCCTGCTGCCGAATTATGCGGTCTTCGACGAGCAGCGCTACTTCGCACCCGGCGGCGGCCCGCGGATGCTGTTCCGGATCGCCGGCGTCCGCGTCGGCGTGTCGATCTGCGAGGACGCGTGGAGCCCCGACGGGCCGATCTCGGCGCTGGCGGAGGGTGGCGCCGAGCTGGTCGTCAACGTCAACGCGTCGCCGTACTACGCGAGCCGTCTCGACGAGCGCGAGCGCATGCTCGCCACGCGTGCCGAAGACGCGTCCAGCGCCCTTGTGTACGTCAATCAGGTCGGTGGCCAGGACGAGCTGGTGTTCGACGGCGCCTCGCTTGTGTTCGACGCCAACGGCGACCTCCTGGCGCGCGGCCCGCAGTTCGTGGAGTACCAACAGGTCGTCGACGTGAACGTCAAGCCCGTCTTCCGCAAGCGGCTGCTCGACCCACGCGGACGCCTCACGGGTGAGCCACTGCCCGAGGTGGTCATCAGCAGCGAGCCCCACGCGGACGGCTCCCCGCCCCTGACGGCCGAGATCGTCGAGCCCCTCAGTCCCGTGGCCGAGGTCTACGAGGCGCTCGTGCTCGGCACACGCGACTACGTCCGCAAGAACGGATTCACCGACGTCGTCATCGGCATGTCGGGCGGCATCGACTCCTCGCTCGTCGCTGTGATCGCCGTGGACGCGCTGGGGCCCGAGCACGTCCACGGCGTGTCGATGCCGTCGCGGTACTCGAGCGAGGGCTCAAAGGACGACGCTCGCGATCTGGCCGAGGCGCTGGGTGTGGACTTCCGCACCATCGCCATCGAACCGGCCCATGCCGCCTACCTCGAGATGCTCTCGCCGTCCTTCGCGGACGCTCCCGAGGACCTCACCGAGGAGAACATCCAGTCGCGGGCGCGGGGCGTCACGTTGATGGCGCTCTCCAACAAGTTCGGGTGGCTCGTGCTCGCCACGGGCAACAAGAGCGAGATGGCGACGGGGTTCTCGACGATCTACGGCGACATGGTGGGCGGCTTCGCCGTGATCAAGGACGTGACCAAGACGCTCGTCTACGAGCTGTGCCGTGAGCGGAACCGGCGTTCGCATGTGATCCCCGACGAGGTGCTCACCAAGCCCCCGTCCGCCGAGCTGCGGCCGGGCCAGCGCGACGACCAGTCGCTGCCGCCCTACGACGAGCTCGACCCGATCCTCGAGGCGTACATCGAGGACGATCTCACCGCGGCAGAGCTTGCACAGGAGGGGTACGAGGAGGCGCTGGTGCGACGCGTGGTCACGCTCGTCGACCGGGCGGAGTACAAGCGCCGCCAGGCGCCGCCCGGGGTGCGCGTGACCCCCAAGGCCTTCGGCAAGGACCGCCGTCTCCCGATCACCAATCGATACACGGGTTGACGGCGTGCCGGGTGTCGCGAACGGCGCCGGCGCACTGGGTCCTCGTCACAGCCGCGTTCTTCTTCGGACCGGCGGGCGGCCCACGGCCAGAGCGCGGCAGCGCCGATCAGGAAGGGCACCGCGAGGAAGGGCAAAGGTCCCGCTTTGGCCACCGCGTCCTTGACGACCACGTACGGCGCTGATCCTGGCCGGGGTGCTGGTCGCCGAGATGCGGCCCGTCGCTACTGAACGGTGAGCGGTACGTGCGTCCCCGGCGATGCCGCCGATCTCATGAACGTGGTCACGCCCGCCCCTCTTCGTCGAATGACCGCGGGCGGCGGGGTTTAGGCTCCACGCCTTATGAGCGACGCGACCACACCCCGCCCGCCGTTCGCACCGTGGGACCGCAGACAGCTCCCCGGTTTGTTCAGCGTCGAAGAGTCGGCGCGACGCGTGGGGAACTACAAGTGGGTCGAGATGCGGCTCTTCGAGGTACTTGGCGGCTGGGTGGCGACAGTCCCCGAGATGGACGTGAAGATCCGGCTTGGTACGCACTGCTACAAGCACGCGTGGCACGCCGATCTCTGGAACAAGCGGCTGCCCGAACTGCGCGAGATGAATCCCGACCGGCTCACCGAGCCTCCCAACGACGCCATGGTGCAGTTCATCGAGGCCATGACCGCCCCGGAGGCGCCCGACGAGACCATCGAGAAGCTTGTCGGCGTCTACCGCGTGCTGATCCCGCACAAGATCGCCGCCTATACCTTCCACCTCAACGCCACCAGCACGATCACCGACGCGCCGACCATCCGCTGGCTGAAGTTCATTCTCCAGGACGAGTTGGACGACTGGCGCGACGGCGAGCTGATGCTCCAGTCCCTGATCCGCACGAGCGGCGACGTCGAGCGCGCCACGATGCGCATGCGGGAGCTCGAGGTGCTCATGGTCGAGGCGGGCGGCATCGCCGGTCCCGGCTCGATCGGCGAGGCTGAGGTCGCGCCTGCCGGCGACGGCCACGCAGGCTGAGATGGCCGTCACCGTCTCGCCGCAGGAGTTCCACCTCGTGGAGTACGACGCGGACGAGATCGCATCGATCGCGGGGGAGCTGGCCGACAAGGTCGGGCTCGGCGACCGCGACATCCGCATCGAGGTCGACGAAAAGACGCCCCTCGGGTCGAGCGCAGTCGTGTCCCTCGACCCGATCACCATCACGGTCGACAGCGGTGGGTTCGAGGATGCCAAGCGGCTCCGTCACCTGAGCCGGGAGAGCGTCGAAGCTGTCGTCGGCCGCCACTTCATGCGGACCAAGGACCGGCTCGACCCTGCCTTCGGTGCACCGGCCGACGACGACGGGATCCCGATCGGCCTGTACACGGCCTGGGACATCTACGCCGTCGGGCGCCTCGAACGCCTCGGGTACCCGAGCCAGCGCGAGCGCCGCCGCTACCACTTCCGTATCCGCCACGGCTTCACCGACGCAGCCGACCGCGTCTTCGACCGTCTCTGGGCGGCTGACGCCTTGACGTGGGCCGACATCGAGGCCGCCTCCGCGGAGGCAATGGCGGCCAAGCCCGCGCCGCCGGCCAAGGCCCGGGCCAAAACGGGCCAGGGGCGGACGGCCTGAGGCAGCTAGGCCAGGTCGTGGGCCGAGATGCCGTCGAAGAGATCGATGTCGGGCGCTGTCGACAGCAGCCCTTTGCAGCTCTCGGCCATCTCGACCATCTCCTCGGAGTCGAAATGAGCCCGCTGCGCTTGCGGCGATTCCCACTTCTCGATCACCAGGTAGCGGCCGTCGCTCGTCGCCGAGGCGCACAGGTCGATGTTTCGGCACCCCGGCGCACCCCGGCTGACCACGACGTATTTGGCCAGGACAGCGAGAAGGCGGTCGGCGTCCGAGGCGTGAAAAACCATGGTGACCACCGTTAGTGCCACCTCGTCACCCACAGGCGCAACCTAGCCACACCGGGGGCGAGCAGGAAGCGGCGCCCCTTGACCGAATAGGTATGGTGATGACTGACCCCCCGTGTCGCGTATCCCGCCGGAGGGAATGCTGACGTCTGACGGAGACGTTTTCTAAAGGCCGACTCGCAGCGACACGAAGAGGACAAGCGTGCCCAAGGAGCGTGTCGAGCGGGACGAAGAAGATCTCGTCCGGCTCTACCTGACGGATATCGGGCAGTACCCACTGCTCACCAAAGACGACGAGGTTCGTCTCGCCAAGGCCATCGAGGCCGGCAATGAGGCGCGGTCGGTCCTTGACGCATCCGCCGACCTTCAGGCCGCCCGTCGTCGCGAGCTCCGCCGCCAGGCCATCGACGGCGAGACCGCCCAGCGCACGTTCGTCCAGTCGAACCTGCGACTGGTGGTCTCCATCGCCAAGAAGTACCAGGCGTCGGGCCTGCCGCTCCTCGACCTGATCCAGGAGGGCAACCTCGGCCTCATGCACGCCGTCGAGAAGTTCGACTGGCGCAAGGGCTTCAAGTTCTCGACGTACGCCACCTGGTGGATCCGCCAGGCCATCACCCGGGGCATCGCCAACACCGGGCGCACCATTCGCCTCCCGGTCCACGCCGGCGACACCCTGGCCCGCCTCCAGAAGGCCCGGGCCCGCCTCGAGCTCAAGCTCGGCCGCCCAGCCACGCTCTCGGAGCTGTCCGCCGAGGTCGAGATGCCCGAGGACAAGGTCACCGAGGCGCTGCGCTTCGCCGCCGAGCCCCTGTCGCTCTCCGAGCCCCTCCGCGAGGACGGCGACGCCGAGCTCGGCGACGTCGTCGAGGACCGCTCCGCCGAGTCCCCGTTCGAGGTAGCGGCCACCGCGCTGCTTCCCGAGGAGATCTCCAAGCTGCTCGGCCCCCTCGACGAGCGGGAGCGGGAGATCCTCCGCCTCCGCTTCGGCCTCGACCGCGGCGAGCCCCGCACCCTCGAAGAGGTCGGCGAGCACTTCAACCTCACCCGCGAGCGCATCCGCCAGATCGAGGCGAGAGCGATGTCGAAGCTGCGCCATCCCAGCAGCGACACCGGCGCCCGCGACCTCCTCGCCGTCTAACCGGCCGCCTCTTCCCCGGCACTTCCCCCGGCGTCTCGAGGAAATAGGGGTCGAAACTCGACCCCTATTTCCTCGGAACACAGGAAGTGTTGGCGGAGGTGGACGGGAATCGAACCCGCCGTCGCAGGGTCGCTGCGACCAGCCGCTTTGAAGGCGGTGGGTGCCACCAGGTCACCTGACACCTCCGGCGCGGACGCTAACTGAAGCGCAAGGCACGACTGTCAGGTGACTGGTCACCTCCTGTGTCCTCGCGGCGGTGACGTTAACGAAGGGCTATCGTCCGCGGCATGAAGAAGCTGATCCTGCTTGCCATTCTCATCGCACTCGGAACCGTCGCGGCACGGAAGCTGCGAGCCGCCTGAGGTCGTCGAACCTCGACGGCGGCGGCGCCAGATGACGTCGCCTCCATAAAAAGGCGGCCACGCCGCCTGCGATGAGTGCGGTGGCGCCGACTGCGGTCGGGGCGGGCGGCGGTGTCGGCACCCGGTCCCGGAGCCGCACCGGCCGCTCGAACTTCCGGACTTCCCACTCGCGTTCGCGAGCGACGCGTGCCAATTCGCGATCGGGATTCACGACGACGGGGTGGCCGACGGCTTCCAGC
>JAFASB010000241.1 GCA_019244985.1 Acidimicrobiia bacterium
GCCGGTGCCGGTGACGGCGAGGCCGGTGGCCACGCCGGGCACCGACGTGCGGTCGGGCGCCTCGAGGACGAACTTGGGGCGGCCGAGATACGTGCGCACGTCACCGTTGTCGACGACGACGGGGGGCTCGGTATCGCCGCCCGCCAGCTTGGTCGCCACCTTGCGCAGGACCTTGCCGAGCTCCCGCTCGAGCTGACGCACGCCGGCTTCCCGTGTGTAGTCGGCGACGACCGACTTGAGCGCGTCGTCGGTCAAGGTGACCTCGTCGGCGTCGAGACCGTTGCGCTCGAGCTGGCGCCCGACCAGGTGGTCGCGCGCGATGGCGAGCTTCTCGTCCTCGGTGTAGCCGTCGAGGCGGATGACCTCCATGCGGTCCAGCAGCGGACCGGGAATGGTGTCGATCATGTTGGCAGTGGCGATGAACAGCACCTCTGACAGGTCGAGCTCGACCTCGAGGTAGTGGTCGCGGAACGTGTGGTTCTGCGCGGGGTCGAGGACCTCGAGCAGGGCCGACGACGGGTCACCCCGGAAGTCAGAACCCAGCTTGTCGACCTCGTCCAGCAGCAGGACCGGGTTCATCGTCCCGGCTTCCTTGAGAGCTCGGACGATGCGGCCGGGCATGGCACCGACGTACGTGCGACGGTGGCCGCGGATCTCGGCCTCGTCGCGCACGCCACCGAGTGCGACGCGGGCGAACTTGCGGCCCAGGGCACGTGCGACCGACTCGCCCAGCGACGTCTTGCCCACACCCGGGGGCCCGACCAGGGCCAGGATGGCGCCCGCGCCCCGCGCTGAGGACGCGGTCAGGCCGCGGTCGCTGCGCAGCTTGCGGACGGCGAGGTACTCGACGATGCGGTCCTTCACGTCGTCGAGGCCGTTGTGGTCGGAGTCGAGGATGGCGCGCGCTTCGGTGACCTGAAGGCGGTCGTCGGAGTGCACACCCCAGGGGAGCTCGGTGACCGTGTCGAGCCACGTGCGGATCCAACCGCCCTCGGGGCTCTGCTCGCTGGTGCGCTCGAGGCGCGCGAGCTCGCGCTCGACGGCGGCCTTCACGTGCTCGGGCGCGTCGGCTTGGGCGAGCCACGTCCGGTAGCGCTCGTCGGCCTCCTCGCCGTCGCCCTCCCCCAGCTCCTTGCGGCTGGCGGCCAGCTGCTGGCGCAGCAGGAACTCGCGCTGGGTCTTCTCCATGCCGTCGGTGACGTCGTTGCGAATGCGGTCGCGAAGGGCCAGGTCGGCGAGCACATCGCGCTGCCACTTCAGGACGAGCTCGAGGCGTGCCTCCACGTCGACGGTCTCGAGGATCTCGACCTTCTGGTCGAAGCTCAGGTCGGGCGAGTAGCCGGCGGTGTCGGCCATCGCGCTCGGGTCGGTGATCTCGCGCAGGGCCTCGGCGATCTGGCGCGCACCGCGGTACTCGAGCACGTTCTCCACCACGGCGCGGTATTCCCGCGCCAGCTCGAGGACGCGCTCGGTCGGGGCCAGGTCCTCGACGGGCTCGACCTGCACCCAGAGGGCGCTACCGGTGCCCGCTACGCCCGCGCCGATGTGGGCACGCTGCAGACCGCGGACCACGAGGGCCCGGATCCCGCTGGGCAGTTCACCGGCGTTCTCGACGGCAGCGATCGTGCCGACGGAGGCATAGCGGCCGTTCTCGAGGCGCGGCACCAGCACGACACGCCCGTCGCCGTTTCGGGCGGCGGTGAGGGCCGCGCCCGCGTCTTCACTCTCGACCGCCATCGTCACGACCATCCCCGGCAGAACAACGCCGGTGGTCAGCGGCAGCAGAGGGAGGCTGAGGGTTTGCAGTTCGTCCATAGCTTTCCTTCGAACGCTTGAGGGGCGCTTCCTGTTCCTTGACCCCGCAATCACTCTGACTCAGGCAGAAGCTGGTCAGGCGGCGCGTACGCGGCGCATGCGCCGACGCTGCTCGGGGGTGGCGCCGCCCCAGATCCCGTACGTCTCGCGGTTGCGGATGGCGTAGTCGAGACACTGGGTGCGCACGGGGCAGCTCGCGCAGATGCTGAGCGCCTCGGCCTCCTCGGCAGGGTTGGCCGGAAAGAAGATCTCGGTCTCAGTGCCGCGACACGCGGCCTGCTGTGTCCAGGCTCCCTTTTTCACGGTCAGTAGAACGCCGCCTCGGCGCGCGCAATTTCGTGACGCAGATCACACCGCTGGGAAGGGCCGCGCGGCCTATGCAGCGGATTCGCACTGTCGGCCGAGAACTTCCACGAGTTCCTGCGAAGACCAGATGAGAAGGAGAACACGATGGACCTCGTCGCTTATTGGCAGCAGCACTGCGCTCCCTACATCCGTGCCCGCTTCGGTCGCGGCGAGCACGGCGCTTCGCTGGTCGAGTACGCCCTGCTCGTGGCGCTGATCGCCGTCGTGTGCCTCGTCGCCATCGCCTTCCTCGGTAAGAGCGCCTCGCAGCGGTTCAGCACGGTCGGTTCGGCCGTCGGCAACACCTGATCCCCTCCACGGCCTACCCGGGCCGACAACACGAAGGCCGCCGGCTCAGATGGGTCTCCCGCCGGCGGCCTTCGTCGCGCTCTGCGACGGCTGCTCAGCGAATGGTGAAGAGGCGCGTCAGGCCGGTGATCTCGAACACCCGCCGCACGCTGGGATTCGGTGACGCGAGCTGCAGGTCACCGTCGCTCTGGCGCAGACGCTTCAACGCCGAGACGAGCACGCTGAGCGCCGTCGAGTCGATGAAGCTCACGTCGGCCAGGTCGACGACGATGCGGCGGACACCGTCGCCGGCCAACCGGGCCAGGTGCTCACGAAGCTCGGGCGCGGTGTTCACGTCGAGCTCGCCGGCGGCACTCACCACCGTCTCACCCTCGTGCTCGGAGACCGTCAACTCCAACGTTGCATCGGCCACTCGTCGCTCCGGCATCGGGCAAAACGGACGGCGTCACCCTACCCGCTGACGCCGCTCGTTCAATCGACGATGACGAACACCCGGTCGAGTCCGGTGATGTCGAAAACCTTGCGTGCGGCGGGCCTCGGCGATCGCAGCGTCATCGTTCCCCCGTGCTGGAGCGAGCGCTTCATCACGCCAACGAGAACACCGAGACCGGTGGAGTCGATCAGGGCGAGCCCCGACATGTCGACGACCAGATCACGGCAGCCGTCGTCGATCAGTGCGATGAGCTCGGCGCGGAGGCGTTCGGAGCTGCTCACGTCGAGCTCGCCCTCGAGCTGGGCGACGCATTGCGAACCGTTGTGTGACACCCGGAGCTCCAGCCCCGGAATGTCATCGACCAACCGCTCCGCCAAGAGTCCTCCCCCCTTGTGGCTCACACCGTGCGCTCGCACACCACCGCGGGCTACGCCTCAACCCCGGGTGCATTTTGGCAACTGGGCCGGGCGTTGCACAAGTGCCGTGCGTTCGATGCAGAGCAGGCCTAGGCTCTCTCTCAGGGGGATGGCAATGGAGCCAGTAGCGGTGGTTCGCAACGCGCTGGACGCGTATAAGGCTGGCGACCTTGACGGCGCCCTGCAGTATTTCGCGCCGCACGCCGAATGGCACGTCGCCGACGACTTCCCCGGGCCCCCCACGTACCGTGGTATCGACGGGCTGCGTTCGTTGGCCGACACCTCCGCCCGGTTCTCGCTGCACCACATGGAGGTCACCGAGATCGCCGACATGGGCGCCTTCGTGCTCGCCCACGGCGTCGTCTACGCCGAGTCCGACGGCGAGCCGGTCGTCGATCGGGTGACGATCTGGCGCTGCCGCGTGCAGGACGGCCTCATCGTGTCGATCGACGCCGAGGCCCTGCCGGCGGCCGCCAGGTGGCAGGCGTCACACCGCATGGCCAGCGAGCGGTAATCTCGGTTTTTGCACGGCGGGAGCGTCCACGGCCGGCATGCAGTCGCTGATCGCTCCGATGTTCTCGCCTCGCTGGGGGGCAAAACACCGAGGAGGCACCGGCGACGGAGGCCCATCCTGCAATCCTCTGTCCACGCTGTGGGACACGCGTCCCGTTGCGGGAAGGCCGCGGCTCGGCGGGGGCAAAGGTGTTCACGTGCCCGTCGTGCGGCCACGAGTTCACCGGTCCCGAGCCCGAGGACGGCGATCAGGAAAGCGACTGACCGCCGCGCCCGCCATCCGCGCCGGCGACAACGAAAACCTGCAAGTCGGGCTGGCGGGACTTGAACCCGCGACCCCTGGTCCCCCAGACCAGTGCGCTACCTAACTGCGCCACAGCCCGTGGCGGGGTTCAGCCTAGACGGCTGCCCCTCCGGGACGATCGGCGTATGAGCGCCCATCCGCCTGCGGCTGCGACGGCCAGGGCGACAAGCACGTAGATGAGCACGCCGTGCTTTTGGGCGAGCACGAAGCCCTGCCAGGCCCGGAACCCGAGGTAGAGCACGGTCGCCAGGACAAGCAACTTGAAGTGCCACGGCACTTTGGCCGGCTCGCCGATCTGGCGTCCGCACGTGGGGCACGTGCCGTCGCGGTTGAGCGACGTCGGCGTCCAGAACTTCGAGCAGCCCTCGCACCAGGGCATTAGCGAACTCCCGCCTCGGCCAGGCGGCTGACGACCGGGTGGCCAATGATGCCCGCGACCATGGCGCTGGCCTCGAGGAGGCGGCACAGGTCGATGCCCGTGCTGTAGCCGACGTCGTCGAGCAGATACACGAGCTCCTCGGTCGCCAGGTTCCCCGCCGCGCCCTCGGCGAACGGCGACCCGCCAAGGCCGCCAACAGACGTGTCGAAGCGGCGGACGCCGAGCTGCAGGGCGGCGTACGCGTTGACGAGCGCCGTGCCGCGGTTGTCGTGCAGATGCAGGCCGTCGACTGTTCCCGCTGTGTTGACGAGCGTCTCGATCAGCGGCGGGGTCGCCATGCCGGTCGTGTCGGCGTAGGTGATGCGCGCCGCGCCGCCGCCGACCAGGCGGCGGGCGAGCCCCGCCACGTCGGCGGGGTCGATGGCACCCTCGTACGGCGAGCCGAACGCGCACGACACGATGGCGTCGACGGGCACGTCCGTACTGGTCGCCACGGCGCAGATCTTTTCGATCTGGGCCAGCGACTCTTCGATCGACATCTTGACGTTGCGCTGGTTGTACGTGGGCGACGCCGAGATCGTCACCGTCAGCTCGTCGACTCCCGCGTCGAGCGCGAGCTCAGCACCCTTGAGGTTCGGCACAAGGGCGGCGTAGCGATACTGCGGCGCCCGCGGCACACGCGCCATGACGTCGGCCGCGCCTGCCATCGACGGCACGGCCTTGGGCGAGACGAACGAGCATGCTTCGATGTGGCGGACGCCGGCCTCGAGCAACGCTTCGATCAGGCGGACGCGGTCGTCGACGGACACCGGCGCTTCGGCCTGCAGGCCGTCACGGGGGCCGACCTCTCGGATATCGACTGCGTCCATCGGCCTCAGACCGGTGGCACGCCGTGGCGCTTGTCGCTGAAGGCGCGGTCCTTTGTGCGGGCCAGCTCGAGGCGGGCGACGAGCTCGTCGCGGAGGTCCTCTGGAGCGACGACCGCGTCGACGACGAGCTCCGACGCCAGATGCAGCAGGTCGACGTCGGTCTCGTACTCCGCCCTGCGCTCAGTCACGAACTGCTCGCGTTCGGCTTCGTCGTCGATCGCCGCGATCTTGTTGGCGTACACGGCGTTCACCGCCGCCTCCGGGCCCATCACCGCGATCTTGGCGGTGGGCAGGGCGATCACGGCGTCGGGCTCGAAGGCGGGGCCGGACATGGCGTAGAGGCCGGCGCCGTAGGCCTTGCGCACGATCACCGAGACCTTCGGGACAGTGGCTTCCGACACGGCGGTGATCATCTTGGCCCCGTGTCGGATGATGCCCTGGCGTTCGACCTGGGTGCCGACCATGAAGCCGGGAACGTCGGCGAGGAACACGAGCGGGATGTTGAAGGCGTCGCAGCACCAGATGAACCGTGCCGCCTTGTCGGCCGAGTCGACGAACAGCACGCCGCCCTTCTGCTTCGGGTTGTTGGCGACGATGCCCACCGACCGTCCGGCCAGCCGGGCGAAGCCGACGATGAGCTCCTTGGCGAACAGCGGCTTGACCTCGAAGAACGTGCCCTCGTCGACAAGCGCGTCGACGACCTTGTGCATGTCGTAGCCCTGGCGCTCGGACTCGGGAATGACCGACCCGTCGAGCGGCATCGCCGGCTTCCCGGGCTCGATCGCTTCGGGCTCCTCGCGCCAGCGCTGGGGCAGGTAGGAGAAGTAGCGCTTGGCTTGAGCGATGGCGTCCTCGTCGTCGGTCGCCAGGTTGTCGCCGCTGCCCGAGACAGTCGCGTGCATGCGGGCGCCGCCCATCTCCTCGAGCGTCGCCTTCTCGCCGATCACCATCTCGGCCATGCGCGGCGAGCCCAGGTACATCGAGGCGTTGCCCTCGACCATTATCACGACGTCGCAGAACGACGGGATGTAGGCACCGCCCGCCGCGCTGGGACCGAACAGGCAACAGACCTGCGGGACCTTCCCGGACAGGCTCACCTGGTTGTAGAAGATGCGGCCCGCGCCGCGCCGCCCGGGGAACAGCTCGACCTGGTCGGTGATGCGGGCGCCCGCCGAGTCGACCAGCCAGAAGATTGGCACCTCATGCTTCAGCGCGTACTCGGTGAGGCGCACGATCTTCTCGACCGTGCGGGCGCCCCACGACCCGGCCTTGACCGTGGGGTCGTTGGCCATCACGCACACGGGCCGTCCGTCGATGCGGCCGACGCCGGTGACGACGCCATCGGCGGGAAGGTCGCCGGCCATGGCGTTGGCCAGGAGGGCATCCTCGACCCACGAGCCTTCGTCGAGGAGCAGAGCCAGACGGTCGCGGACGAAGAGCTTGTTTTGGTCGGCGAGCTTCTCGCGCTGGCGTTCGAGGTTGCCCTGCAGAGCCCGCTGGCGGGCGCCCGACACGTCCACGCGATTACGTCCGGCGGATGGCGAGGATGGCCACGTCGTCGCGCAGCGGACCGCTGGAGAACTCACGCGCTGCCTGGAGCAACGACTTGGTGAGCACCTGGGCTTCGATCCCCGTGTCTCGGCGCACGGCGGTGGCGATGCGGTCCTCGCCGAAGAGCTGCTCACCGGCGCGGGCCTCGGCCAGGCCGTCGGTGTACATCAGCACCAGGTCGCCGGCCGCGAGCTCGATCTCGCGGCTGATGAAGTTGGCCC
>JAFASB010000293.1 GCA_019244985.1 Acidimicrobiia bacterium
GACGCAATCTGCGCCCACCGCCCCCACGACCCCTCCGGCTGCTCCTCCCGCCGCCGACGCGAACGAGCAGGTCACGATGAGCCGGGCCGAGCTCGACGCCCTGCTGGCGCGCGAACGCAACGCCGGCAAGGACGTCCCGCCGCCCGCCCAGGGATAGCCGGGGGGAACCGGTCCCTCTCGGCCGTCGTTAGTGATGGCGGGTGAGGGGGCACCCACCTGGGAGGATGTCGCCCGCAGCCACGGGCGCTTCCTCTACATGGTGGCGTACCGCCTCACGGGAAACCGAGAGGATGCAGAAGACCTCGTGCAGGAGGTGCTGTTGCGGGTACGCCGGGGGCTCGAGACCTACCAACCGGGGTCGATGGAGGGCTGGCTCAGCCGGATCGCGACCAACGCCTTCCTCGACGACGTCCGCCGCCGCAAGCGCCGACCTGAGGACCGGCTGCCGGATGAGCCCGACTGGGTGCTGCCGCCGACACGCGGCGCTGACGAGGTACTCGCCGGTGAGGTCCTCCCCGACGACGTGCAGGCTGCGCTCGCCCGTCTGCCGGACGACTTCCGCGCCGCCGTGGTCCTGTGCGACGTCGTCGGCCTCTCGTACCAGGAGATCGGCGAGTCGCTCGACGTCCCGGTCGGGACCGTCCGCAGCCGGATCCACCGCGGTCGGGCGATGCTGCGAAAGATGCTGACTGCGACATGAGCCATCTCGACGACCTCCTCAGCGCCTATGTCGACGGCGAGCTGACGCCCGGCGAAGAACAGCGTGTACGCGCCCATCTCGACACCTGTCCCGAGTGCCGCCGAGAGCTGCAGTTCATCGGCGAGGGACGGTCGCTCGTCCGCGGACTGCCGCCGGTCGACCCCCCGTTCGGGTTCTACGAACGCCTCCTGCGCCCGCAGCGGCGCTGGGCGCGTGCCGCCGTGGGGGCACTGGCCGCAGGTGCCGCGGCGTCGGTCGCGCTCATGGCAGGTGCGGCCCCCCACGAGCCGCGGGTTCGCCCCAACGTCGCCCAGCTGGTCGACGCCCACACGGCGTCGGCGTCGACCTCTGGAGATCCCCTCAGTGGAATCACACCCGCAGCCGTCCCGGTGTCGTTCCGGAGATGAGATGAGGCGCGCGGTCTCGTTCGCGGTGGCGGCCGTCGTCCTGCTCGGCGGCGCGCCTGCTGGCGGCGCGCACGCTGCGGGCGAGCACGACCCGCTCGACGACGCCCGCAAGGCCGCCGAGCAGACGCCGTTCTCCGGCTCGGTCACGCTCCAATGGCGCGACGCCTCGGTCCTGCACCAGGACCAGCTCGTCGTCCAGGGTGCCCACGGGACGCTGCTCGCCGAGGGCCGGCGCTCGGCGATGGCCGTGGGCGACGAGCGCCTGTTGTACTCGCCCGGCGGTGGCTGGCAAGAGCTGTGGCCGTCGGGGCTCGGTGCGGCTAGTCGGCCCGACCTCGACGACGCCTACGTCGTGCGTGCGGCCGGCACCGCGACCGTCGCGGGCTACGCCACCGACGTCGTCGAGATCGTCAAAGCCGGCGCCGTCCGCGAGCGTCTCGACCTCGAAGCGAACACGAAGCTTCTCCTCCAGCGCCGCCAGTACGACTCGCATGGCGTGCTCGAGCGGGCGTTCACCTTCGACCGCATCAAGATCGGCGATCAGCCGACGACCGCGCCGACGACTCCGCTCGCGCCGAAGCAGGCGGGCCCCAGGGCGGTGGCCATGCGCTCCCTGCCCGGCTCCGAGCGCGAGCCGGCGCAGCTGGCAGCCGGCTATCGCCGACTCGGCGTCTATTCGCAGGGTGACGTCGTCCAGATGGTCTACAGCGACGGGCTCTACGACCTGTCGCTCTTCCAGCAGGACGGTGGCCTCGATCCCGGCGACCTTCCGTCACCTCGCCAGACCGTGCGCATGGAAGGCCATGCGGCGTGGACGTACTCGTGGCCCGGCGGGGAGGCGATCACCTGGACGGCCGGCCACACCGTCTACACGCTCATGGGCGACGTCCCACCCGACGAGCTGCGGACGGTCGCGGGCTCCGTCACAGTCCACCGCTCGACGTCGGTGGCCCACCGCCTCCGGCAGGCGTGCCGGGTGCTCGTGGAGTCGTTCCGGGGCGGGCGCTGAGTGTTTCGATGCTGCTAGGAATCGATCGGCTCGAGGACCGGTTCGGCGGCTGTCCGGCGGCGGCGGGCGATCCGGCGTCGCTCGCGTTCGGACGTGCCGCCCCACACACCGTGGTCGATGCCGTTGCGGAGGGCGTACTCGAGGCACGACGCTCGCACCGGGCAGTCGGCGCAGATGCGTCGGGCGATCTCGACGCCGACACCGTCGCTGGGGAAGAACCTGGAGGGCGGCTCGTCACGACACCGTCCTCGTGCCATCCATTCCTCGGTCATCGGCTCAAAAGCCTCCTCGGCCTGCTCGGTGCCCGTCCTTCAGCGTCAACGGCTCCGCGCTGACGGAGGTTCCCTCTTGTACGACGGCTCTGCGCGCCGTGGATGATGCAGTCTTGGGCAAGATCTGCGTGGTCCCGACTCGAAAGGCCGCAATCCGTGGATGATGATCGCCCCACCTGGGAGCAACCTGTGGAAAGCAGGTTCGAGACGGCCTATCCCAGCTATGCGCCGCCGGTCGACGATCCGGTGCCGGATGCTCCGCCATCCCCCGTTGCGCGGTCTCGCAACTGGTTGTGGCCGGCGCTGATCGGGGCCCTGGTCGGCGCCCTCGTAGCCGGGGGGCTGGTCGCTGCCTTCGGGAGCAGGCCCACGACCCGAACGGTTGCCGGTTTCGGACCGAACAGCAGCAAGCTGGTGACCGGCGACGTGCAGAGCGTGCTGTCGAAGGTGGAACCGGGCGTCGTGAACGTCCGAACGCAGGGCTTCAGTCAGAACGAGTTCTTCCAGCCCACGCCTGAGGCCGGGGCGGGCACGGGCATGGTCATCACGTCCGACGGCGACGTGCTCACCAACGCCCACGTCGTCGCGGGCGCCACCAATATCAAGGTGACGCTCACCACCGACAACAAGACCTACGACGCCACGCTCCTCGGCAGCGATCCGACGGCCGATGTGGCCGTCATCAAGATGCAGGGCGTGAGCAACCTCAAGACCGTCACGCTCGGCCGGTCGTCGTCCCTACGCGTCGGCGACGACGTGGTTGCCATCGGCAATGCTCTTGCCCTTCCCGGCGGCCCGACGGTCACCCACGGCATCGTGTCCGCCCTCGACCGCACGATCGACGCCCAGGACGAGCGTCTCGAGCACGTGATCCAGACCGACGCCGCGATCAACCCCGGCAACTCGGGCGGACCACTCGCCAACGCCGCCGGCGAGGTGATCGGCATGAACACGGCCGTCGCCGGCCAGGCCCAGAACATCGGGTTCGCCATCGCCATCGACACGGTCAAGCCGATCGCCGATCAGCTGAAGGCCGGCAAGGGCACGGTCAAGGCGGCCGCCTTCCTGGGTGTCACGACGGTCACAGTGACCAGCGACATCCAGCAGCGCCTCGGACTGTCGGCGTCGAGCGGTGCACTCGTCCAGGACGTCACCAGTGGCTCCGGCGCGGACAACGCGGGGCTTCAGTCCGGCGATGTGATCCAGAAGTTCGGTGGCGACACGGTCTCGTCGGCCGACGACCTCAGTGCCGCCGTCCGCAAGCATCAGCCGGGCGACAAGGTCGACGTCACCTATCAGCGGGGGAACCAGAAGCTGACAGCGTCGGTAACACTCGGGTCCCGGCCCACGGGAACGGGGTGACCCGCCGGTAGCATCGTCCCCATGTCACAGGCCCCCGATGAGCTCGAAGCTCCACGCCCACCGCAGGGCCACGTCCGGATCGTCTACCTCGGCCCTGTCGCGCCCCACTGGGAGGTGCAATCCGAGTTCGGCGAGCGGTCGGTGATCGAGGAGTTCCGCCAGCGGGCACTCGCCCGCCTGCTGTTGCTGCCGCCGCATGACCCGCAGTTCCGCCGGAACCGCGAGCGCGTGGCGCGTGACGCCGAACGTGAGGCGCTGATCCTCGAGTGGGACCTCGGGATCCCCGAGGACGACGAGAGCGAGGACCGGCGGTCGGAGGGCGCGAGCTGAGAGTCCTCGTCACAAACGACGACGGCATTGCCGCGCCCGGACTGACGGCGCTCGCAAAGGCGATCGTCGAGCGAGGCCACGACGTCGTGGTGGCGGCACCCGCGACCGACCACAGCGGCGCCAGCTCGGCGATCGGCCCCATGGGCGGGCCCGACGGCGTGGAGGTCACCGGCGTCGAGCTCGACGGGCTGCCGGACGTCCCCGCGTACGCGGTTGACGCCCCTCCGGCCCTGATCGTGATCATCGGCCGGCTCGGCGCGTTCGGCGACGCGCCCGACGTTGTTGCCTCGGGCATCAACCCGGGCCCGAACACCGGGCGGTCGACGCTCCACTCCGGCACCGTGGGCGCGGCACTGACCGCAGCCAACATGGGTCTGTCAGGGGTGGCGGTGAGTGCGGGCTACGCCGAGCGCATTCATTTCGAGACTGCGGCCGTTGTCGGTGTCGCGGCCCTTGAATGGGTGGCGGCGTCGCCGCCCAAGACCGTGCTGAACGTCAACGTGCCCAACCTGCCGTTGGCCGAGGTGCGCGGCGTGCAGGCGGCCCGGCTGGCGCCGTTCGGCACGGTGCGAACGACGTTGGGGGAGACCGTCGACGGCCGTCTGCAGGTCGAGCTGCGCGAGACCGAAGAGGAGCTCGACCCCGACACCGACACGGCCCTCGTGATTGCCGGCTACGTGGCCGTGACGCCCTTGATCGGCATCCGGGCCGCGGTCGACATCGACGTCGAGGCCGCGGCGGCCGTTGAGGCCGCTCTCTCGCTCAGCCCCGCCGCAAGCTGAGGCTGAAGAGCTTCTTCGCCGGCTTCTCGGGGAG
>JAFASB010000034.1 GCA_019244985.1 Acidimicrobiia bacterium
GCTGCTCCCGCTGCCCTCGCCGCCGCCCTCGCTCTGGCTGCGGTCCTCGCTGGGTGGCGGGGCGTCGACTTCCCGGCACAGCTGTACCGGATCGGACTCTTTCACCGCGACGGCCTCGTCCTGTGGGACAGCCAGTGGTACGGCGGCCACTGGACGTTCGACTACAGCGTGCTCTTCCCGGTCATTGCCGGTGTCATCGGAATCCAGGCCACGCAGATCCTCGCTGCGGCCGCAGCCGCCTTCGCGTTCGACCGCCTCGTCGTCGGACACTTCGGTGCACGAGCGCGCCTCAGCTCCCTACTGTTCGCGAGCGGCACGCTTGTCGAGGTCGCCATCGGCCAGCTCCCGTTCCTCGTCGGCGAGGCGTTCGCTCTCGGGGCCTGCCTCGCCGCGCGTCGCAAACAGTGGCCCCTGGCGACAGCGCTCGCCCTCCTGGCCGCGCTGACCAGTCCCCTCGCCGGCGGCTTTCTCGCGCTGAGTGCCGCCGCATGGCTTCTGGCCAACTGGCCACAACGTCGCCTCGGACTCGCCGCGGTCGCCGCCGCCGCTTCGGTTCCCGTGATGGTCACGGCCATCGCCTTTCCGGGCGAAGGAGCGATGCCGTTCCCCACCGGGGACTTCCTGCAGATCGCAGCGCTCTTCGCCGGGTTGTGGTTTGTGATCCCCAAGGGTGAGCGCGCCGTGCGGATCGGCGTCGGCATCTACGTCCTCGCCATCGGCGCCAGCTTCGTGATCGCCAGTCCGATGGGAGGCAACATCAGCCGCCTGGGCGAGTGCATCGGGGCGCCATTGGTGATCTGCGTCCTCTGGCCCCGTCGGCGCTGGCTTGCGGCGGCGGTCCTCGTCCCGCTCGTCGCCATGCAGTGGTCACCGGCGTTCGCCGCGTTCACCACCGATCAGTCCGATCCGTCTGCGCGCGCCGCGTACTACGAGCCCCTCCTCCGTGTCCTCGCCGCGCACCGCCAGCCCCTCGGCCGGGTCGAGGTCGTGCCCACCCGACTGCACTGGGAGGCCGCGTACGTCGCGCCGCGGGCGGCCTTGGCGCGGGGCTGGGAGCGGCAGCTGGACACCGCCGACAATCCGATCTTCTACACCCCCGGTGCTCTGACGCCCTCGTCGTACCGCGGGTGGCTGCTCGACAACGGTGTCCGTTTCGTCGCCCTTCCCGATACCGCCCTCGATTTCGCAGGACAGGCCGAAGCTCGCCTCGTGTCGGCCGGTGTGCCGGGTCTGGGCCCACCCCAGCAAGTCGGTTCCTGGCGGATCTTCGCGGTGGAGGGCTCGACGGGTCTCGTCGACGGGCCGGGCGTGGTCACCCGACTTGGCGGGAGTGAGGTGGGCCTGCGCTTCTGGGGTCCGGGGACGGCTGTTCTACGCGTGCGCTACGACAGCAGATGGAAGGTGGTTGGAGACGCCGCCTGTCTCGCGGAAGCCCCCGGCGGCTGGACGGCCGTCACCAGCCGAAGCGGCGGCGACGTGCGCCTGCGCCTCGCGCTCCTCAGCGATCGCGACACGTCGTGCCCATCAGGCGCCTGAACGTCACGACCCACGCCATGACGTCGGTCGTCATCCCCCCGACCGCGACACTGCCACCACACTCGCGAGCGCGGCCGCGGGCCCGGTCGTCTCGCCACCCAGGAGCCACGCCGTGTCACCGACGACCGCCACGCCCGCATCGGCGCGCGGGCCCGGGAGGTTCCCGACGGGGGCCGCCGTTCCGTCGCCCGAGATCGCGAGCACGTCGGTGAGCGGGGCCGTCGCCGTGCGCCCGCCGGCGAGATAGAGCTCCCCACCCAGCACGAAGGCCATGGCGTGCGCCAGCCGGTGGGGGAGATGGCCGACGACCATGGACTGCCCCGAGTCGATATCCACGCGCTGGATCAGGTCCACCTCGGTTCCGGTGGCTCCCTCCGCCGTGCCGGTCTGGCCCCCGATGACCCAAAGCGAGTGACCGACGGCAGCGACAGCGGCGTAACGCACGCCCTGTGACAGTCGTGCGACCGTGCGGAAGTGCGTCGCGTCGGTCGTGGCCAACACGTCCGGTGTCAGCGCGCCGCCGTCGAACCCTCCGACGACGAAGGCGCTCCCGTCCCCGGACGCGGACGCCAGATCCGAGCGGGGGCGCGGGAGATGTGCCGTGACGTGCCCGGCGCCTGCCTGAAAGGCCTGGACGGCGTCGATCGTGCGCGCACCACCGCCTCCGAACACGGTCGGCACGCCACCGACTGCCGCGCCGGCCGCGTCGTGGACCGCCACCGCGAGGGTGCCGGCCACGCTGCTCTGGCCCGTCGCCGGGTCCACGCTCACCACGCGTGGAGTCGAGACATCGCCGGCCGCCAAGCCGCCGAGCAGGAAGATCCGGCCGTCCGCGACCGCCACTGCAGGGCGGGACAACGGCGCCGGAAGGCGCCAGCCCGCGAGCGTGGCCCGAACGACCGCTTGGCGCCCAGGCGCAGCCGTGGTCGTCGCTGTCGCTGCACCCGCACCTGCACCTGCACCTGCCGACGACGTCGATGCGTGGTTCGCACCACCCGACGAGCACGCTCCGACGACGAGCGCGGTGGCGAGGGCGGCAAGCGCTGTCCGCCGGTTCGACAGGTGGAAGGAGGGTCGCATACGGGCGCGAACGTAGACGCACATTCCTGACAGTCTCCTGCAGACGTTTCACGGCGGGGTCGGTACGGTGACACATCGAGCTCGGACTCATCCATGGGTTCGCGGCCTCGCCCTTCACCTGGCGGCGGGTGCACGAACCGTTGTCGGCCAGGCATCGCGTGGTCGCTCTGGACCGGCCGTGGGCCCCGATGACCGAGCAGGTGGCAGCGACCGTCGAGGCCCTCGACCTCGCAAGGCTCGAGGACGCCGTGCTCGTGGGCCATTCGGCTGGTGCGGAGGTCGCCCTCGGGGTCGCCCTCGCGCAGCCCGCCCGCGTCCGTGCACTGGTTCTGATCGCGCCCGTCGTCGGCCAGGGCCCGCCGTGGTTCGCTCGCGCGTTGGTGCGCGCACCGGCCTCAGGTCGGGTCGGGCCGCCGCTGCTCAGGGCCGGCACCCGCGTCCTCGGGCCCGTGCTGCGACGCCTCTGGTACGACCCGGCGCTGGTCGACGCTGCAGTCGTCGACGGCTACCGCGGTCCGCTCCACGAACCCGGGGTCGCGGAAGCGCTGTGGGCGATGAGTGCAAGCGACACCGGCGGGCGCCTTCCGGTGTCGCGCCTGGAGGAGGTGACGCAACCGGCCCTCGTCATCATCGGCGACCACGATCCATGGGCCCGGCCCCTTCCGTTGCCGACCGCCCGGACCGTGTTGTTCGACCGGTGCGGTCACCTGCCGCACGAGGAGCTGCCCGAGCGCACGGTCGGCGAGATCGAGGCGTTCCTCGCCGGGCTGTAGCCGGCGCCGCGGTCAGCGGCTGGCGAGGTGGTCCGCCAGGCGCGCCGACAGCGCCATGATCGTCAGCGCCGGGTTGGCGCTGCCCTGGGTCGGCAGGACGCTGCCGTCGGCGACGAAGAGGTTGTCGACCGCGAAGGCGCGCTGGTTGCCGTCGACGACGCCCTCGGCCGCCGTGCTTCCCATTCGGCAGCCGCCGACGAGATGGGCGTAGCGCTTGATGGTCGTCGTCTCCTCGGCCCCGGCGGCGCCCAGCACGTCCTCCATCTTCGACTGACCGGCGGCCATCAGCGCCCGGTCGTTGTCGCACTGGCTGTAGTCGAAGCGGGCGACCGGCAGGCCCCAACGGTCGGTCTCGTCCGACAGTGTCACCCGGTTGTCGTCCAGGGGCAGGAACTCGCACAGCACGCCGAGGACGGCCCAATGGATGTAGTCCTTCATGTACTCGCGCAGCACCGCGCCCCAGTGACCCTCGGCCGCGACGTGCTCGGCCCACGTGATCGGCAGCGGCCCGACGCACTGAATCGAGAAGCCGCGCTTGTAGTCCTTCGACGGGTCCGTCTCGTAGAACGCCTCGCTCGACACCTGCGGCGGCGGCGCCTTGTACATGCGCACTTCCTCGGCGAAGCGTCCCGCCGTCTGCGCCGCCCCCTGCACCATCACGTAGCGACCGACCAGGTCCTCGTCGTTGCACAGACCGTCGGGGAACTCCTCGCACGCCGAGTTGAGCAGCAGCCTGGGCGTCTCGATGGAGTAGCCGGCGACGGCGACGGTGCGCGCCCGCTGGAAGTGCTCGACGCCGTCGCGCCAGTACACGACGCCGGTCGCCCGACGGTCGCTCCCGACGACGACCCGCGACACCATCGAATCGGCGCGCACCTCGGCGCCGTGAGCGAGAGCATCGGGGATGTGGGTGATGAGAGTCGATGCCTTGGCGTTGACCTTGCAACCCTGCAGGCAGAACCCGCGGTAGAGGCAGTGTGGGCGGTTGCCGAACCGGCCGTTGGTGATCGCCACCGGGCCGACGCGCACGTCGATGCCGAGGCGCTGGCAGCCGCGGATGAACAGCAGGCCCTCCCCGTTGACCGGGTGCGGCGAGTGCGGATAGCGGTGCGGATCGCCCCACGGCCACGGCTGTCCGGCGACCGGCAGCTCGCCTTCGATGTCGGCGTAGTAGGGGCGCAGCTCCTCGTAGGCGATCGGCCAGTCCTGGCCCACGCCGTCGACCGTCGCGGTGTGGAAGTCCGACGGATGGAACCTGGGCGTGTATCCCGCGTAGTGGATGGTGCTTCCGCCGACGCCGCGGCCCGAGTTGTTCGACCCGAGGGGCACGGGGTCGTCGCCGCCGATAACGCGGGGGTCGGTCCAGTAGAGGTGGTGGCTGCCGCGCTCGTCGCTCACCCAGTCGCGGTCGGGGTCCCAGAACGGACCAGCGTCGAAGGCGACGACCTTCCAACCCTTTCGGGCCAGCCGCTGGGCCAGTACGCCGCCTCCCGCGCCGCAGCCGACGATGGCGATATCGACCTCATCGTCGTCGTCGAAGCGCCGCATGTCGTCGCGCAGCCGATGGTTCGTGCGTTCGTCACCCAGCGGCAGCAACCACGCCGACTCGTTGCGCGCCCGGACGCCCCTCACGGGTCCTCGCCGCCCGGAGCATGGCGGCGCCGCGCTGCCTCGAGCCGTTCGGCCCACGGCACCCGATCACGGGCGTTACGTTCCCGCGCCTCCCAGGAGTCCTTGCTGTCCAGGCCGAGCGCCGCGTAGCCCCGTGGATACGCGGGACCGGGGAACCCGATCTCGTTCCACGCCGTCGGGTGGGAGTACAGCGCCGTGCACGCCCACCCGATCCACATCGTCCACACCTCCGACGCCGGGAGTCCGTGCCAGTCCTTCGCGGTCCGCACCGCCTCGAGCACGGCGCGCTGGTCGGCCTCGTGCAGCTCCCAGAAGTGGACGCCGAAGCGCTCGACGGCGTCCTCGTCCACGAAGCGGCACGACTGTCTCCAGGCCTCGCGGTACTCGGGCATGTCGGCGTTGCGGTAGCCGGGCCCCTCGTTGTCGACCAACCGCTGGTCGATCGCCTCGAGCAACGGGAGGCGCGGCTCGTCGTTGTCGACCAACCGGTCGACGAGGGGCCGGGCGACGCGTTCTTCTTCCGGGGTGAAGAAGCGGATCGGCGGCGGCGGCCCGACCCGGCTGAGGACGACGCCCTGGGTGACCGCGTCCCACCGGGACGCGTCGTCCAGCACGTCGAAGCCGGGGAACGCCGGCTCGTCCTGTCCGCCTCGGTTGCTCACGCCCCCCGCCGGAGGATGGCGGCGAGCAGACCCATCCCCCCGACCATGGCGGCGAGCAGCGGCGCGAACGTCGGGGGGCCGGCCTCGGCGTTGTAGCGGGCGAACTTCCAGCCGCCCGGACGCTGGGCGATCCCGCGCAGGTGGAGGTACTGGCCCTGCAGGCCATTGAGCAGCATCAGGGTGGAGGCCGCGGGGAGCACGGTCTTGGCCAGCCGCTTGTTGAAGCAACCGGCGATTCCCGCAGCCGCGACGACGGGGCTGAGCGCCACCGGCAAGTACATCATCCGGTTGCCGAAACTCGCCCGGTCGTGCTCGAGGAAGATCTCGCTTCCCGTGACCACGGCCCCTGCGGCCGTCAGGGCCGCCATCGAACGCTCGAAGCGGCCGGTTTCGATGTCACGCACCATGCGGTCCAGCAGGTGACCGTCGTCGGCGCCACGGAGTTTCATCGGTTCTCCCTTCTGCCGGTATCCCTCCCCGGCCGCGTCGCCATCCAAGCAGGCGCGGGCCTACGGTTCTGGTCCGTGGCCCTCTTCCATGCAGCGACCGTCACGCCGACCAAGAGCGATCTCATCGCCGAGTGGGTGCCGACCCGGCCGTGGGGCCCGTCGCCGGACGACCCCATCGACGTGATCGGCTCCTACCGCTTCGACGATCCCGAAGGTCGCGTCGGCCTGGAGACCCACCTCGTCGACGCCGGAGGTGTGCTGCTGCAGGTACCGCTCACCTACCGCGAAGAACCGCTCGCCGGTATCGAGGATGCGCTCATCACCGAGATGGAGCACACGGTGCTGGGGACCCGCTGGGTCTACGACGGCATGCGTGATCCCCGGTTCGTCATCATGCTTGCGGCGGTGGCGATGACAGGTCAGGGAGAAGCGCTCGGCATGGCGATGTACGAGGACCGCTGGTACGTCGCGCCGACCAACGTTCGCATCCAGGGTGGAGGGTGGAGCCAGAAACGCGTGCCGGTCGACCAGTTCGAGCTCGACGCTGACGACGCCGACGGTGCGGTGCTGCGCAACGACCGCTTCGAGCTGACGATGTTCCGCCGCCCCGTCGCCGGCCCTCGGCCCGCCATCGGCCTCACCGCCACCTGGGACGGCCACGACGAGCCCGTCGTCCTCGCCGAGGTCAAGGTCCGCGAACGGACGAGCGCATGAGCGACGCGCCACCAGCCCCGGACCGCACCGGGACCTCGATGGTCCCGAGCCTGCGGATGCTGCTGCCGAACCTCATCGTGGCCGGGGTCTTTCCGGTGGTCGGCTACGCGCTGCTGCGATCCCACGTCGACTCCGACGCCACCGCCCTCGCCATCGTCCTCGTCTTCCCGGTCGCCGAGATCCTGTACGAGCGCATCCGCCGGGGCCGCTTCGAGCCGATCGGCATCATCGCCATCGTCGGCATCTCCCTCGGGTTGATCGGCGCCATCGCCTTCAACGGCAACGCCACGCTGCTCAAGGTGCGGGAGTCGGCGCTCACCGGCGCCTTCGGCCTGCTCTGCCTCCTGTCGCTGGCCGCACCGCGCCCGGCGATGTTCTACATGGGCCGGCTGTTCGCGACCGGTGGCGACCCGGAGCGCATGGCCGAGTTCGAGGAGATCTGGCAGCTCCCGACGGTGCCTCGCCGCTTCCGGATCGTCACCCTGGTCTGGGGCGTCGGCCTCCTCGGCGAGGCGGTGTTCCGGACGATCCTGGCCCTGACGATCGACACCCAGACGTTCCTCGTCGTGTCCCAGATCGTGAACTGGGTCGTCCTCGGCGGGCTGCTCTGGTACTCGTTCCGGGCCAACCGCACCGGGGAGCAGCAGGTCGTGGAGCTGCTCGACGGCACCGAGTGATCTGAGCGGTTCTGGTGATTCGCCACTACAGGCCGCAATGCCGGCGACCGATACACAGGACGTGCTCAACCGGGCCCGTCCGCGCCGGGTGCTCGTCGCCGACGACGATCCCGACATCGTCAAGGTCGTCGTCGCCAACCTCGAGGCCGAGGGCATCGTCGTCGAGGCGGTGGCCAACGGCTGGGAGGCCCAGGCCCGGGCCCTGCGCACGCTGCCCGACCTCATCATCCTCGACATCGGCATGCCCGGCCGCGACGGCCTCGAGGTCATCCAGGCCCTGCGCGCCCATCCCCAGACCAGGGAGATCCCGGTGGTCTTCCTGACGGCTCGTTCCTCCGACGCCGATGTGTGGGAGGGCTGGAAGGCGGGCGCCGCCTACTACCTCACGAAGCCCTTCGACACGACCCAGCTGATGCACTTCGTCAACTCGATGTTCGACCACAAGGCCCACGCCCCCTAGGAGCGCGTCCCCCCGGTACCGGCCGGCTGAACGGAGCGGAGCCGGCGTCCACGGCGGCCACTCGGCGTCTGCAAGGACTCGACCCCGCCCGAACCGGGCGACGACCGGGAACGGCCGGTCCGCACGCGTGTTGTCGTAGACGCACGGGCACCAGCTTGGACTCGTGTGAGAACACCGTCTCGGCCGCGAACGGCATTCGCTTTTTGATGAGCGCGGCCCGCCGCCGTTCGGCCAGGGCAGCGGCATCGGCGTTCACGAACTCGAGGCCGGTCGCCGGGCCGATGACCTTGTCGTCCTTCCCGCCGCTGCGAACTCTCCGGCGAGGTCGAGCGACTGGCGTGCGGCATCCATGCGAGCCGCCCACTCGGCGCGCACGACTGCCTGCTCCTTGGCGCTCAGGCCGTCCTAGGAACGGCTCCCCGGCGAGCACCTCGGCGATCTCGCGTGGCGACACGGCACCCGACGCTTCGATCTCGCGGCCAATCCACGCCTAGTGCGCGATCTGCTGGGATGCGCTTCGGCTCTGCACTTCCCCGGCCCGCTTGGCCGACGCGTACAGGTCGTCGTCGATGCGGGCCGGCGAGGTCGTGGTGATCGCTTCACCTCCTGCTCGTGACAAAACGTGTAGCAATCTGCAACACAGCGTCCACTCACGGTCGGCGGTTCGGCGGGCACTATGGCGGCGGGATCCAGCCCCACTGGCCGTGGCCACCTTCGAGGCGGTGGCCGCCGTGGGTGAGCAGGTAGTGGTCGTGGGGACACACGCTCGCCAGGTTCCAGTACGCCGTCGCCCCGTTC
>JAFASB010000038.1 GCA_019244985.1 Acidimicrobiia bacterium
CTGTTGGTGATCAAGAGCCTGCAGCTGGCGACCGGCCATGCCTGAGCCTGCTGTCTCCGCGAACCGGAACCGAGGTAGGATGCCGATGTTGTCGACAGTCCGCTTGTCCAGGATTCTGGGACGGCCGATCGTTGGCCCCTCGGGCAACCAGATCGGCCGCCTCGGCGACTGCGTGGTCAGGTTGGTGGACGGCGGCCTTCCCAGCCTGACGGGGATCCTGCTTCGACTCCAGGGCGGAGACGTCTTCATCGCGGCCGGCGATGTCGTCACCCTTGCCGAGGAGGAGCCGGTCAAGCTCTCTGCGGACAAGGTCGACGTGCGGCCGTTCGAACGCCGGTCCGGCGAGGTGCTGCTCGATCGCGACATCTGCCAGAGGGCGGTGATCGACGTCGATCGGGCCAGGTTGGTCAGGGTCAACGACCTGGAACTGGCCAGGGAAGGCGCCGGCTGGCACGTGGTGGCCGTGATCGCCTCTCCACCCGTGACGCTGCGCGGGGTGCTCAGTCGGCTTCTGCGCAGAGACGGTCTGGGCGAACGGATCGACTGGCAGCAGGTGGCTCCCCTCACCGGCCACGTTCCCAGCGCGGGCCGGCCCCTGACGACGGTTCTGCTCTCCCGCCTGAAGCCGGCTGAGATCGCCGACATCGTGGAGTCCGCCAGTCACCAGGAGGGTGAGGAGATCCTTCGGGCGGTCGGCGCGGACGACGAGCTGGAAGCCGACGTCTTCGAGGAGCTGGACGAGGAACACCGGCTCGAGTTCTTGATCGAGCGGACGGACGACGAGGCGGCCGACGTGCTCTCACACATGGACCCTGACCACGCCGTCGACCTTCTCCTGGAGCTCCCTCAGAAGCGGCGCCGCCCGATCCTGGAGCTGCTGCCGGCGGACAAGAAGCGCAACGTCGAGCAGCTTCTCGCCTACGGTGCCGAGACGGCCGGTGGGCTCATGAACAACGAGTTCGTGGCCCGGCCCGAGGACGAGGCGGTGGGGACCACCATCGAGGCCCTGCGAGAGGCGGAGGACGTGCCGGCGATCCTCACCGACGTCTACGTGACGAATTCCGGCCGGCTCACAGGATGGCTGACCCTGGCGGCTCTTCTCCGGGCCGAGCCCTCGGCACGGCTGGGGGACGTCATGCAGAGGGACCCGGAGGCGGTCTACCCGGACGCGGACCTGCCCGGCATCGCCGTCCAGATGGCGGACTACAACCTCGCCACGCTGCCGGTCGTGACGCGGGAAGGGGTGCTCGTCGGGATCGTCACGTACGACGACCTCATCGAGGCGATGCTTCCGGACGAGTGGCGCTGGCGCGGTCGGCCCTCTTCCGCGGTGATCGGCGGCGAGCAGGCCGAGCAATAGGCCCAGGGGTTGAGGCCCGATCTCCCCCCGCTGGTCGGGGTAGTCCCGGGGTAGCCGGGGATGCGGCGGACCGCATCTCGTCCCAGCGGCTACCTGAAACCGGACTCCAGCTCCGCCAGGGCCTGGTCGACTCGCTCGGTGAACGCCCTGTCGAGGCCGGCGGGCACCATGAAGGCGGCCAGCATCGCCCCGACCACGGCCCCGGCGAATGAGCGCACGCGCATCGAGTCCGACGGCAGGTGCATCCTGCTCGCGCAGAGCTGGGCCACGCGGTCGATCGAGTCGAGCAGCTCCCCTGCCACCGCCGCGCGCAGCTCGGGCACCCGCATCACCAGCTCGATGCGCTCGACAGCGTCGGCCGCCTCCTCCGGTGTGATCTCGGCGAAGCCCTCCCGGATTGCGGCACGCATGGCCTGAAGCGGCGCCAGGTCGGGTGGCTGGCGTTGGAAGGCGTCGATGAGGACGTCGTCGAAGTCGTCCTGGAAGACGAGCGCCTCCTTGCTCCCGAAGTAGCGGAAGAAGGTGCTCTCGGAGACCTCGGAGGCGTCGGCGATCTCGCTGATGGTGGTGCTCTCGTAGCCCTTCTCGCGGAAGAGCCGCAGGGCGGCGTGCTGGATCGCGCTGCGCGTGCGGACCTTCTTCCGCTCCCGTAAGCCCGGTCTATCCGGCTGCAGCCCTGATCACCTCCTGGCTCGACGGCGCGATCGCCGGCCGTGCCGGCAGGAACGCCAGCGCCAGCAGCATACCGGCGACAGCGATGCCCGTCGAGACGAGCATGGCGGCGTCCATGCCGGCGACGAAGGCGCTGCGCACCGACGCCAGCAGGGCAGGCGAATGCAGCTGGGCGGCAAGGGCGACCCCGGCGAACACGCTGTCCCGGACGGCGGCAGCGGCTGGGGCGGGCAGGCCCGCCACGTCGACGCTGCTCCGGTAGACGTTGGCGAGCATGCTGCCCAGGATCGCCGCGCCGAACGGACCGCCGAGCTTCTGCAGCGCCTGCATCAGGGCGGATCCGACGCCGCTGCGCTCCTTGGGAAGCTCACCCAGGGCTGCCGAAACGGCGGTGGCCAGAGCGAGCCCCATCCCGAAGCCGAGCGCGGCCATCCAGCCGCCGATGAACCACTCGCTCGAGTCGGTCGCCGTGTGTGCGGCCGTGAACAGCGCCGCGGCCTCGACGAGGAAGCCAAGTGCCACAGTCAGCTTGCGGCCCGCCCGGGCCGCCACCCGATCCGCCGGGATGGCGCCCGCGACCAGCCCCAGCACCAGGGGCAGCAGCCGCAGCCCGGACCCCATGGCGTCGGTGCCCGAGACCGCCTGGAAGTACTGCGGCA
>JAFASB010000423.1 GCA_019244985.1 Acidimicrobiia bacterium
ATATGGGACATGGTGCTTTCACGACTGATCTCCATCATTGACCGCGCCCGCCCGCCCCTCGAGGCGCACGCTCACTGCGACCTTCCCTGTGGCGTGTACGACCCCGCCCAGGCCCGCATCGAGGCCGAGTCGGTAAAGGCCATCGCCGAGAAGTACCAGGAGAGCGATGACGACGTCTTCCGCGAGCGGGCCCTGTTCATCAAGGAGGAGCGGGCCGAGCTCTGCAAGCACCACCTCTGGGTGCTGTGGACCGACTACTTCAAGCCCGAGCATCTCAAGCAGTACCCCGATCTTCACGAGCTGTTCTGGACGGCGACCAAGCTGGCCGGCGAGGCCAAGCACAGCGTCGACCCCAAAAAGGGCCAGGAGCTGCTCGACGCCATCGCCAAGATCGACAAGATCTTCTGGGAGACCAAGGGCGAGCAGAAGGCCGCCTAGCTGCCCCAGAAGCGTGCAATCCGGCTAGCCCTCGGTTAGCTTCCCCCCGACTCGGCAAATCCGTACAGGGGGTATGGGGTGCACGTTCTGGCTGCAAGTTGGCCGCTCTTCCACCGGGTCGGGGGAGTCATCCTCTCCCGCTGGGCCCACTTCCTCGCGGGGATCACGTGGATCGGCCTGCTCTACTACTTCAACTTCGTACAGACGCCCTCGTTCGCCACGTTCGACGCGCCGGCGCGCAACGAGTCGACGTCGAAGCTGGTGCCGAACGCACTGTGGTGGTTCCGCTGGGGCGCCATGCTCACCCTGCTGTCGGGGATCTCGATCCTCGCGTTCCAGGACCAGTTCAACAGCGACTACTTCAAGACGCCGTCGGGCGTGAGCATCTCCACCGGCATCCTGCTGGCGCTGGTCATGTTCAGCAACGTGTGGTTCGTCATCTGGCCGAACCAGAAGGTGGTCATCGCCAACGCCACCAACGTGCTCGGCGGCGGCCAGGCCGACCCGGCAGCCGCGGCGTCGGCCCGCAAGGGGTTGCTCGCGTCACGCACCAACACGCTGCTGTCGATCCCGATGCTGTTCTTCATGGCGGCGACGAGCCACTTCGCCCCGTTCCACACGTCGGCGACGTCGGGCAAGCGAGGCGCCTTCCTCGGGATCATGGTGCTGATCACCGCCATCCTCGAGCTCAACGGCCTCGGCGTGTTCGGCACCGAGCCCGGCGGCACCCGGGCCATCCTCGACAAGCACAAGAACACGATCATCACCGGCTTCGTCTACGCGGCCGTGCTGATCGTCCTCTTCGAAGTCTTCTTCTCCTAATCCGCGCTAGCGGAGGAGGACGGCCGCCAGCCAGGCCCAGACGGGGGCCAGGAGCAGGAGGGAGTCGATGCGACGCAGAGCCGGTGCTTTGGCGTCGCGGTCGCCGAGGACGATCGACGCGGCCAGCGGACCCAGCGGGGCGAAGAAGGCGGAGACGAGGCCGAGCAGGAACGGGCCGGCGCTGCCGAACGACGGGATCAGCACGGCGACGAACAGGGTGACGCAGACGATCGACGCGATCCCCGCCACCGGGCCCTCCCACTCGTTGGCGGCGCCGGTGCCGACGAGGTAGTTGCCGACGTCGTAGGCGGCGGCGAAGGCGAACAGGGCGAGGGGTGCGGCGACGCCGACGTGACGCAGCAGCACGGGCGCGGCGGTCGCAAGGCCGATCGGGAGGATGATCATCAGCGTCAGGGCGACGTCTCGCGACGGGGCCTTGGTGACGGTGCTGACCCTCGCCACGATCGTGGCCACCAGGACGAGCACGATGACGGTGTTGAGCGCGTCCAGGCCGCCGATGGCAGCCAGCGGCATCGCTGCCGCGCCCGCCACGGCGACGTAGCTGACCGGTCGTTCGCGGCGCTCCATCCAGACCCTCGTCACCTGCACGGCGGCGAGGGCGGCCACGACCGACAGCCAGATGGCGAGCGTCGTCTGCCCGCCGGCGATAGCGGCGACGGTGACGAGCGTCCACGCGAGCCCGAGGCGCACGTGGGGCTTGTCGGTGTCGGGAACGACGGTGAGCGGCTCGCGCGGCACCGCAGCCGCGGCCCGCTTTCCGTTCAACTCCGGTTCGGCGACGGGCGCCGGCCGCGTCAGTCGCGCCAACGCGCCCTCGATGTCCGGCGGTCGGAACCACCCGGACGCCGACTTGTCGGACTCGACCTTGGTGAACGGCAATGGCTCCTCGAGGGGCTTGCGCGCCTCCGCCTCGGCAACGGCCACGGCCACCGTCCCCGTATCGGAGCCGCCCGAGACTGGGGGCAGCACGGCGACGACGTCCGCGTCCTTCAGTGGCTCACGGACGTCGGCGGGTTGTCCGTTCACCCAGACGCGTGAGTGCGTGAGCACGGCCGCGAAGCGCTCGCCATAACGCCGACGGGCCTCGTCGAGGACCTCGGCGAGGGTCTGGCCGTCGATGCGGTCGACGGACAGGCCGGCCGCCTCGCGCGCCGATGCGAACAGCCGCACGACAGCCATGACTGGACGGGGCTAGCTGCCCTCTGCCACCTCGGCGAGCCCGTCTTTGATCACGGTGTCGCCGTTGCTCGTGGCTTCGAAGGCATAGATGTGGCGGCCGTCCCGGACGCCGCCGTCGTAGATGGTGGTGACGACGTCGTTGCCGGGGAACACCGGCTTGGCGAACCGAACCGCCAACCGCTTCAGTCGGGACGGGTCGCCGTCGGCCACCGACTTGATCACGGCCTGGCTGGTCATCGCCATCGTGCAGAGGCCGTGGGCGATGATGCCCGGCAGACCGACGCTCTTGGCGAAGTCGGCGTCGACGTGGATGGGCATCTGGTCCCCCGACGCGTCCCGGTAGCGGTAGGTCTGATCGTCGTCGACGTGAACCGTGAACTCGGCGACCTTCTTGTCGCGCGCGGACTCGTCGAAGGAGTGGTCGGGCTTGTCGGGACCGCCGCTCTCGCCGTCGGACATGCCCCGGATGAAGCTGGTCATGTACTGCTCGAGGACGGGCTGGCCGTTCTCGTCGCGGCTCGTCAGCTTCACCGTCGCCCTCGTGCCCGACCGGCCGACCCGGTAGCTGTAGTTCTCGGCCTCGGTCTTCAGGGTCTGGCCGGGCGCCAGCGGCTGGTGGAAGTGCATGTCCTGCTCGCCGTGCACGACCATCATCAGCGCCTCGGGCGGGATGGCGTCGGCCGCGGCCATCATCACCGCCTCCCACGTCGGGACCACGCCGAACACCGGCGGCGCGTACTTGCCCGAGGCGTAGGCGTCGTTGTCGTCGTTGGTCGCCGCCGCGTAGGCCTTCACCCGCTCGGGATCGAGCGTGGCCGTGCGCTCCTCGTACTTCTTGCCGAGCTTGTCGACGGGCAGCGCCATAGAAAGCCTCCTTCTCCGCCGGGATGGGTCAAAAGTTACTGGACGGTCACTCGCCCGATCACTTCCGCCAACACGCGGTCGGCCAGTTCCGGGGTCAGCAGGTCGCCTCCGTGCCCGCCACCGGGCACGAGCCACAGGTCCTTGGGTTCGTTGGCCGCGTCGTAGATCGCCCGGGCGTGCTCGTCGCCGAAGTACCCCTCGTCGGGGTCGTGGACGACGATCGTGAACGCCGGGGCGATGGCGGCGACGGCCGTCGCCACGTCCTCGACGGGCGGCATCAGGCCGACGCGGGTCCGCAGCAGACGGGCGGCGACGGCGCGGCCCGAACGCGACTCGACGAACCGGTTCAGACGACGGGCGCCTTCGCGCGTGTCGGGGTCGTACCAGGCGGGCGCCGAGATGGCAACGGTGCCCGCCACCCCGCCGATGAGCCCGGCGTGCCGCAGCACGGCGACGCCGCCGAGGCTGGTGCCGACGGTGACCACCGGCAACGCGGGCCACGTCCGGTGCGCGAACTGAACGGCGGCGTCGACGTCGAGCGGCTCGAGCGCGCCGAGCGTCACCCACCCGCCGGAACGTCCGTGGCCGCGCAGGTCGGGCGCGACGACGTGGACCCGTTCAGAAAGCAGACGGGCGAAGGCGTGCACGACGGGCGACCGCGACGAGTTCAGGAAGCCGTGCACCAGCACGATGACGACGGGCGCATCGGCCGGGCCGTCCAGCCGGGCCGTAGAGATTGACACCCCGTCGGCCGCCCGCAGCGACAGCAACTCAGAGCGGCCCCACCGCGGCGCCATCGGGTACTTCCGAGCCCAGTCGGCGACTATCGACACCCCAAAACGCCTCCGATCCTCTGCCCGTGGGCGTTTTAGCTCGGTTTTGAGGCTGTCACTCCGAAGATCGGAGGCGATTCAGGAAATCGGCCGGTCGGCCGATGCCGTCAACAACCGGTGCAGTCGTTCGGGGTGTTCCCCGTGATCGACGAGCCCGAGCGATTGAACGTGCCGCTATTGAACACGCCGCCGCCGTCCGTGCCGGCGCTGTTGTTCGTCACGGTCGACTGCTGGAGCGTGAACTGGCCGCCGTTGTAAATGGCGCCGCCATCGAAGGAAGCGCGATTCCCCTTGAAGCTCGACCCGCTGACCGTCACCGCGCTGGTGTCGTTGTTGAAGATTGCCCCGCCGTCGCCGGCCGAGTTGTTCGAGAAGGCCGACCCCGTGATGGTGGCGTTGGCGTCCTGCGCGTACACCGCCCCGCCGTCTTCGGCGTGGGGCCCCCCGTTGTTGCCCGAGAACGTCGAACTGCTGACGCTGAGGGTCGTGCCTCCACCCGTGAACACGCCGGCGCCGGCGCCGTTGACGGCGGTGTTGTTGGTGATGTGAGAGCTCGCGATGGTGGCCGTTGCCTCGTTGTTGATGCCGCCACCAGTGTTCTGCGTAACCGTCGAATTGCGCAGCGTCAGGGTCCCGTGGTTCGTGATGCCGGCGCCATTGTCGGTGATGTTGCCGTGCTGAACGGTGACTCCGTCGAGCGTGACGTTGGCGCCGGGGGGAACGGTGAGCACGACGCCGCTGTTGCCGCCGTCGAGCGTGCCGCCCTTGAGGGTGAGGGTCTTGCCGGTGGGTGCCGTGAAGTTCCCGGTGCACGTACCGCTGATCACGATCGTTGATCCGCTCGGCGCGGTGAGCAACGCGTTCGTCAGGTTGCTTGCCGGAGGACAGGTGACGACCGTCGATGCCGACGCCGCGCCACCGATGCCGACGGCCACCGTCGATGCGACAACGCCGGCGCCTGCCAGAGCCGCGACTCGATTGAACAGTCTGCTTCCCATGGTCCCCCCTCGCTTCGACCCGCAAAGCTACGGACCGAAGGCGGCTAGGTCAACGGCGTTGCCGCTTCTTTACGTTCTTTCCGCCACTCTTCTTCGATCTTGCCGAGCTCGGTCGACGGCGGCGCCCCCTTGCGATACTCGGCGAGGAGGGCCTTCCAGTTGCCGCGGGCGTGCATGCGTCCCCACAGAGCCGACAGGCCCCACACGACGCGGTCGAGAATCACGTATGACGGCGGCATGTTCAGCTGACGGATGACGTCGCCGTACTCGCCCTGGATGTCGATCATCTTCTCGATGGTCTTGCCGACAAACTCTCGGGTGTACTCGAAGTAGTCCTGCTGGAACGGCACCCAAGGCGTGCTGACGTAGTCGTAGATGCGCTCGGCGGTGAGCGTGTGACGGGCGGGCAGGAAGCCGGCCTTGATCAGCGAAGCCTCCATGGCTTCGGGGTCCTGCGCCAGGGCGGCATCCAGGGTCGGGGCGAGACTCTCGAGCTCGCCCGGTCCCCACTTCTTGACCAACCCGAAGTCGAGGAACGTCACCGGACCGCCGAGGCGGAAGCGGTAATTGCCGGGGTGGGGGTCGCCGTTGAACACGCGGTGGTGCCAGATGGAACCCTCGGCGAAGCGGAAGAGGATCTCGCTCGCGTGCTGCTTGTGCTCGTCGGTCGCCTGCTCTTCGAACTGGGCCCATGTCAGGCCGTCGACCCACTCGCTCGTGATCACCCGCTGGCCGCTGCGGTCGAAGACGACGTCGGGGACGTGGATGAACGGGTGGCCGCGGTAGCGGTCGGCGAACTCCTGCTGCAGCCGCGCCTCCAACCGGTAGTCGAGCTCGTCGGCCATGCGGGCCCGCAGCTCGTCGACCAACGCCTTCACGTCCATGTTCTTGAGGGCGAAGGAGGCGAACAGGCCGTAGAGCATCTCGGCGTTGTCGAGGTCGCCCTTGATGGCCTTGTCGATGCCCGGGTACTGAACCTTCACGGCGACCTCGCGGCCGTCGTGGAGGACGGCCTTGTGCACCTGGCCGATCGACGCGGCGGCGACCGGCTCGGGATCCCAGTCGAGGAAGAGCTTGCGCGGGTCGTCGCCCAGCTCTTCACGGACGACGGACTCGGCCAGGCTGGGTGCCATCGGCGGCACCTCGGCTTGCAGGGTGGCCAGCGCCTCCTGGGCCTCGGGCGGCAGACCCTCGGCGACGAAGGAGATCATCTGGCCGGCCTTCATGATGGCGCCCTTCATGCCGCCGAGGACCTCGGCGACGTCCTGGGCGGTCTTGATGGCGAACTTCTCCTCGAGCTCGGCGCGCTTCTCCTCGTCGGCCCGCCGGCCGCGCACATAGAAGATGGCCCAGTGGATACTGCGCCGCGCGGTGAGCCGCCACACCCGCAGCTGGCGCTCGAGCTGGTTGCGGCGGTCGGCGTCGGACAGCACGGCGGCCGCGCTCGCACCGCCCGCCACACCGGCGAGGCCCACCGCCGCCAACCCCGCCTTCGCCCCCCGACGCATGCTGACCCCGGCTCGGCTTACTCCGGCCTGACCCGGGCCGCCTCGGCTTCGGCCTCGGCCTGGTGCTCGACGCAGAAGCGCGCCGCCGGCAGGGCCTCGAGGCGCTCCTCGGGGATTGGCTTGCCATCGAATTCGCAGGTGCCGTAGCTGCCGTCGTCGAGGCGCTGCAGGGCATGTTCGACGTCGGCCAGTTCGGCCTCGACCTGCTCGAGGATCGACAAGTCCTTCTCACGCTCGAAGGTTTCGGTGCCGACGTCGGCCTGATGCTGGTCGATCGACGACAGCTCGCCGATGGACTCGTCCTCGGACTCCTCGGTGAGACGCTCACTGTCGAAGTCGCTCTTCACGGCGACGAGCCGCTCGCGCTCCGCCTCGAGCCGCTGCCTGGCCTCGTCTGCTTCCATGCAGCGAGCCTACCGGCAGGGTCGTTGAGCTCGTTCTGTCAGCAGAGAGCCTTGTTGATGAGCGGAATCCAAAGGCAGACGATCGAATGCGCGCCGGCGGTCTGGGGCTGCAGGACGGGTTGTGACGGTGCCGCCTTGGCGGGCGTCAGCATTCCGACGGCGAAACTTGCGGCGACGAGCACCGCGACCAGGATGATCGCAACGCGCTTTCTCACGAATGACCCCCAGAGATCGCGGGCTGAACAAGTGCGGCCACCGGGCTCGGGTCGACGGCGAAGCCGGCGATGCCCTGCACGTTGACGCGGATGGGAGCGTTCTTGCTCTTCGCCTGCGCCTCGTCGGCGGTCATGAGACGCGGCGCGAGATCGTTCACCGACGGCGGCGCGGCGGTCGGTGACGCCGCCGTGGGCGGGGCCGGCGTCGACACCACGGAATTCGCGCGCGTTGTCGTCCCTCCAGACGCGCTGGCCGGCGCAGACGAAGTAGCGCTGACCGGCGCGGCCTGGAGTTGGACGACGGATGTCGGCGGCACCGTCGGCTGGACCTGACGGGAGGTATAGGAGGTAGCGCCGACCGCGCCGCCGACAACGGTTACGGCGATGGCGCCGGCCGCGACCTTGGCGAGAAGGGGAGAGGTCAGCTCGGTGTGCTCGCCGACGCGCGTGGCGATGCGGTTGCGCCATCGCGTCGCCCAGCGGCCGAGGGCGGGCAACAGGGCGAGGGCGCCGAGCTTGCCCTCGCCGGTGATAGCGAGAAAACGGGCACGGAAGGACTGGCGGGCGCGATGGAGGGTGACGTCGACGGCACCTGTGCTGCAGCCCAGCTCCTCGGCGATCTCTCGGCTGGGGTGGCCCTCGGCCCACAACGACAGCGCTGCCTGGTGGCGTGGGTTCAGGTCGCGGAGGGCGGCGCGCACGAACGCGCTGTCCATGGCGTCGAAGACCGAGTCGACGACGACGTCGCCACCATCGGCGTCGGCGAGCGCGGCGACAGGCTTGCGCTTGCAGCGGTCGTTGCAGACGTTGGCGGCGATGACGCGCAGCCATGGGTAGAAGCGGCGGTCGCCGCCGAAGGTCGGCAGGGCGCGGTAGGCCTTGACCAGCGCTTCCTGGGCGGCCTCTTCGGCGTCGTAGGGATCGCCGAGGCGGCGCTGGCAGAAGCGGCGGAGACGACCGAAGTAGCGGCGGTACAGGTCGGCGAAGGCTTCTTCGTCACCCGTTTGGAACCGCTCGACAAGCGCGGCATCGCGGTCCAGATCGACGTCGTCTGCTCGTAACGCCACCCAGCGGCCCCCCGCGAAGTCGTGCGCCTTCTGCTCTGTGCGCACGCAAACAGTTCGCCACTGTAGGTGGCATTTCCTCTTTGTGCGAATGGCTGTGTAAGGCGGGGCGCCGACCGTCGTTCCCCTCCTGAACGACCGCTGGAAGCCGGAGGTGGATGCGGTGTCCGACGCCATGGCCCTCGTCACCGTGGGGAGCACAGATTTGGGTGCGTTGCGCGGTCTGACGGACGCGTTCCGCGCGGCCGATCTTCCGGTCGTGCACGTCGTAGACACCACCGCGCTCGACGAGGTCGCGTCCGACTGCGAGCTCGACGTCGAGCTGCTCGACGCCGGCGGCGTCCAGACGATGTGCCGCGGCGAGATGGCGATGGCCCTCGGTACCGGGGGCGCGTTCGACGCCACCCCCCTCGACGCCCTGCTGCGCGGGCTGGGCGTCGACACCATCATCGTCGGCGGCCCGATCGCGTCGGCGCGCGTGAGTGCGTCGGTGACTGCCGCGGAGTTGCGCGGCTACCGGGTGCTGCTCGCCACCGAGGAGTTGGCTGTCACCCTCGGTGCGTATCTGCGGGCCGCTTGACGGGGGACGCCGGTGCGAGCCCGGGGGTGTCCCCAGCGCCCTCGGGCCCGCCGGCCTTACGTCTGTAAATGGGCGTTGACTCACCGTGCACGCTGACGGTGCGATTGCGTATCTTTTCAATTGCAAAGACGTTGGTGACACCAACGGAGGGAGGATGGAGAACCAGCCCGACCGGGATGACAACGAGCTGATTCAGAAGCTGACCGACAAGGTGGAGGGTCTCGAGGAGGCGCTGCTGAGCCGGGATGTGATTGGCCAGGCGAAGGGCATCCTCATGGAGCGACTCCATCTCACGTCGGACCAGGCGTTCGAGCAGTTGCGTGACACGTCCCAGAAGGTCAACCGCAAGGTCAAAGACATCGCGGCCGAGCTCGCACAAACCGGCGAGTGGCCGACGATCGTCGCCACGAACATGAACGGCAACGGGAACGGGAACGGCCACGGCCGGCATGCGCCGCCCTAAGCGCGCAGGTCGGCGACGACTGCCATCGCCGCGTTGCGACCGTTGAGCCCGATGACGCTGCCGCCGGGGTGGGTCGCCGCGCCGCAGAGGTAGAGACCGTCGACCGGCGTCCGCGGGGCGAAGCGCCGGTCCCACATCTGGTCGGGCAGGCACTCGCCCTGGAAGATGTGGCCGCCGGTCAGACCGATCCGCGCCTCCACGTCGGGCGGGGCCAGCACCTGGCGGCCGACCACGACGTCACGGACGTCGGGCGCGAAGCGGGCGATCGAGTCGAGGGCCAGGTCCGCGATCTCGTCTCTTCTCACGTCCCAGTCGCCGTCGGCCAGGGTGTGCGGCACGTACTGGGCGAACACGCTCATGGTCTGGCCGCCGGGCGGGGCGATCGAGTCGTCGTAGGCGGTGTGGAAGTAGAGCTCGCACCACTGCGGCGCGGGAATGCCACGCCGGCTCTGCTCGTACGCGGCCTGGGTGTCGTCGACGCCGGTGCTGATCGTCACCGACCCGCGGTAGGGCGTGCGGTCCTCGTGCTCGGCGGCGGCGGTGAACTTCGGCAGGCGTGACAGCGCGCAGTTGATCTTCAACACCGGGCTGTCGCTCTTCCACTCGTCGACCCGGCGCTTGAAGACGGCGGGGGCGGCATCGCTCGCGAGGAGCGCAAGGGTGCGCTTCGGATCGGCGTTGGAGACGACGGCCCGGGCGCGGATGTGGTCGCCGCCTTCGAGCACGACACCGTCGCCGGGCTCGATGGCGGCCACCGGCGCGTCGATCCGGACCTCGGCGCCGGCCTCCTCGGCCGCAGCCTTGAGCGCGAAGGACACGCGGCCCATGCCGCCGTGCACATAGCCCCACGCCCCGGGCACACCGTCGAGCGTCCCCATCCCGTGCATGAGGTGGATGGCGGCCGTGCCCGCGTCGCGCGGACCGGCGTTGGTGCCGATGCACCCCTGGCCGTGGAGTGCCGTGCGCATCCGGTCGCTCTTGACGTAGCGCTCGACGACGTCGGCGATCGGTGCGTTGAACACGACGTCGATGGGCTCCGCGTCGTTGCCGAGGAGCGATTCGATCTCGTCACGCGTCGGCGCGTCGCCGACCCAGGTGTCTCGCGTTCGATTGCGGAGGGAGTCACGGATGCGGCCGAAGAGGTCGGCGTAGGCGAAGTACCCGTCGACGTCGCCAGGCGCGATCGCGTCGATCGACGCCGCCGTCTTCTTGTCGTCGTGCCACATGGTGAACGCGCTGCCGTCGTCGAACGGGCACCAGATGTGCGGGTCGATCGTGTGCACGCGGTAGCCGTGGCGCCGGAGGTCGAGCTCGTCGATCACCAGCGGGTCGAGCAGGCCGACGAGGTAGGCGCAGGGACTCACGATCCAGCGGTCGTCGTCGAACGGGGTCTCCAGCGTGCACGCCCCACCCACGCGGTCCCGCCGCTCGAGCACGAGCGTCCGCAGCCCCTGCTTGGCCAGGTAGGCCGCCGCCGTCAGCCCGTTGTGCCCGGCCCCGACAACGACCACATCCCAGACTCCCCCGGCCGTTCTCGGGGTGGATAGCCGGCTCACGGCCGGTTATCCACCCCGAGAACGCAGGGTTGACGGGTCAGATGCGCTCCAGGGCGGCGCCGTCAAAGAGGGGTTCGATCCCGTGGGCGTCGACGTCGGCCTGCAGCTCGTCGTCGGCCGGCCGCGTCGTGGCTCGCGGTGCGCTCGCGGCGTCGAGCGTCGGCCGCAGAAGCCGACCGTCACTGGAGCTGTTGAGGAACAGCTGCGGATTGGAGAGCACGTAGCGGACGGCGCGGTCGATCGCGCCTCCATCGTCGAGCGGCTCGTACCAGCTGAAGTGGCGGCCGTCGTCGCCGTCGGGCCAGCGCCGGCGAGCGACGGCCTTGATCGTCTGCACGGCGACGTTGCGCTCGGCGCAGGTCTCGAGGAGCGCCTCGACGTCGTGGCGGTAACCGGGCTGGGCCATGAGGGTGAAGTTGTAGGGCAGGAGCACCGCGTCGAAGTCGAAGCGTTCGAGGCTGCGGGCGTGCATGCCGGCGATGCGCAGGCCGTGGCCGGTCACGCCGATGAACCGCGTGAGCCCCTCGTCGCGCGCCTTCGCCAGCGCTGCGACGGCACCGTCGGGGCGGAAGGCCACGTCCCATTCGTGGTCCTCGACCAGGTTGTGGAGCTGGATCATGTCGACGTGGTCGACGCCGAGCCGCTCGAGAGACTTCTCCAGCTGGGCGCGCGCCGCCGGCCCGGTCCGCTCGCCGGTC
>JAFASB010000494.1 GCA_019244985.1 Acidimicrobiia bacterium
GCGGCGGGCGGCCAGCTGGCGCTCCGCTTCCTCGACGGCCGCGTGGGCCATCTCGATCTCGGTGGCCACGTCGAGGTTGACGCCGACGGCGTCGAGGCCGCCGAGCGCGAGCGACTCCTCGTCGAGGCGGGCCGCGGTCTCGAGCACGTGGCGGGCGGTCGCCCAGACGGCATCCTGGTCGGCCGAAGCGAGGCGGACGACGGCGACGTGGCTGGGCTCGGGAAGCCGCGAGGTGGCGAGCGACGCCAGATGGTCGGCGAGCTCATGGCGGCGGGCCTCGGCGTCGGTGTAGGCGCGCACGAGGGCGTCGAGCTTGACGGGAACGCGCGCTGGGGTGGCTTCGGCCTGAGCGAGGGTCGCCTCGTCGAGACGCTCGCGGGACCCGAAGCGGCGCTGAGCCTCCTCCAGCTTCTTGGTCGCTTGGGTCCACTGCTTGACCAGACGCGACGCCTCGAGACCGTGCTGCATGAAGCGCTTGTCTGACGCGGCGCCCACGTCGCCGGTACGTGCTGCGGCCGCTTCGGCCCGCACGCGCTCGAGCTGCGCGAGCAGCCGTGCGTAACGGCGCTTGGCCCCGCCCTCCTCGGCCTCCCGTACGCGTTCGTCGATCGCGGCCATCTCCTCGCGCAGGGCCTCGACGGCGTGACGGGCGGCCATCGCCGCGTCGAGCTCGTGGGTGATGGCGGCGAGGGCAGCTCGGGCTTCGGCGAGCTCGGGGGACTCGGGCATTCCGAGATCGGCGGCGAATAGACCGACGCTTGTCTCGTCGACGTGGGACAGCTCGCGCAGACGACGCCCGTCGAGCCCGAGGACCCCGGCCAAGTCGGGCGCCGGGCTTCCGTCGTCGTAGGTGTGGAGCACGCCACCGTCGGAGGTCCGCGACACCGTGACCCGCCGGCCTTGGGCATCGATGTACGTCAAGACGGTCTGGCCGTTCGGGCCGTCGGCGATGGTGCCCAGCAGGCTGTCGACCAGCCCGCGCCGTTCGGGCGCCTCCAGACCGCTCACTACGGTGATCCGCTTGTGAAAGCGCATCCGCAGCTCGTCGCCCGGGATCCGCAAAGACAGCTCTTCAAAACGCACTTCGACGCCTCCTGTGCTGTCATTTCGGCTGTTGAGCGGGCGCGCTGTAGCCCGATCGGGGCAGCCGGCAGTGACTAAGGCAGTGACATCGCCGCCGGAGTGGCGACGCCGGGCCGGGCTTGCGGTGACCGCGCCATGTGCGCAGTTTCCAGGTGGCCAGACCACCGCTCTGGGGACGTTCGCGGGCGACGGTTGGGCGGCGCTCGACCGAGAGGATGCCGACGCGGCGGCCGCGGCCGCACAGCGGTGCCGGCGGCTGGCGTGGGAGCAGCCCGACGACGCTCCTGGCGTTCTGGTCGGCTGGCAGGACGACCATCCCGCCGAGCCGCTCGCCCGGGCCCACGCCGACGGCCAGCCCTACGGCGACATCGGTGCTGGCGTCGCCTTCCTCGCCCGCCGCTTCGAGGAGGGCGGTGACGTCGAGGACCTGGACGCCGCGGTCGAGCTCCACGACCTCGTCGTCGCCCTCGGCGAGGGTGTCTGGGAGCCGGCGAACGCCCTCGTCGGCTGGGGCAGCGCCCTGCTGTACGAGATCACCGGCGAGGACGCCTTCCTGGCGACGACCGAGCGGATGGCCGACGTGCTGGCGGAGACGCAGGGTTCCGACGGGTCGTGGGGCGGCGGGGACCCGATGCTCACGGAGATCGCGGTCGCGGCCCTGGTGGCGATGGCCGACGCCGTCGAGGCGCGCGCGCAGGTGGACGAGGGCGATTGAAGCTCCACGGCACCGTCGCGATCGTCGCCGTCCGCGAGGGCGCCGCGCTGGCCCGACGACTCGTCGGCGAGGGCGCCACCGTCGTGCTCACAGGCGTCGACGGCGACGAGGCCGGCCGGCTGCTGGGCGATCTGGAGGGCGGCCCCGGCCGAGTGGCCTTCTTCGCCGGCACCGACGACGTCGACGCCTTGGTTGAGTTCATCGCCGAGCAGTTCGTGGAGCGGCCGCCCGTAAGCTGAATGCGTGGCAGGCAAGCCGATCATCGGGATCTCTGCGTACCCGAAGACCTACGAGGCGGCCACCGGTCTGACGCTGCTGCACACGGCGTCCCGCTACTACGTCGAGAGTGTCGAGCGGGCAGGCGGGATACCTGTGGTCCTACCGGTGGTCGATCCCGACGACATCCCGGCGATGCTCGACGCCGTCGACGGCGTGGTGATGACGGGCGGCGGCGATGTGCAGCCGTCGCTCTACGGCGCCACGCCCGCGCCCGAGACCCACAACGTCGACCCGCGCCGCGACGCCTTCGACATGACCCTGTTGCGCACGGCGATCGATCGCGACATCCCCGTCCTCGCCATCTGCCGGGGCATGCAGGTGGCCAACGTCGCCCTCGGCGGGACGCTCGTGCAGCACGTCCCTGCGGTCTCGGGTGTCCGCCACGACCAGCACAAGCGCGGCCACGAGGCCGTGCACAAGGTGAAGATCGAGCCCGACAGCCAGCTGGCCGAGGCGCTGGGCGAGACGGAGCTGGATGTCAACTCGATCCACCACCAGGCGGTGCTCGAGGCCGCGCCCGGGTCCCGCGCTGTCGCGTGGGCCGACGACGGCACGGTCGAGGCGTTCGAGATTGAAGGCAACCGCCACCTGGTCGCCGTGCAGTGGCACCCCGAGCTCCTCGAGGACCTGCCCGAGCAGCAGGGTCTCTTCCGTCAGCTGGTCAGTCGGGCTGCGGAACTCGGTTCAGCGGATCACTGAGTGTCGTCGAGCACGCCTAGCAGTTCGTCGAGCGACTCGATCATCGCCCGTTCGTAGCGCATGCCGAAGTGCAGCGTCGTCAACGGGAGTCGTTGATCGGGGTCTCCGGCCAGCTGCGGTTCGAGGGCGAGATAGCGCTCGAGCGTGCGCTGGTGACGGCTCCGCTCGGTCTCCGCGATCTCGCGTAGGCGGCCGCTGGACAGGTGGTGCCCGAAGAAGATCGTCAGCAGCAGGCGTGACCGGATGACGTCGGGCGGGGGTGCCGCCGCGATCCACTTCTTGAATGCCGAACGCCCCGCGGGGGTGATGGCGTAGGGGACACGGTCCCGCGGCCCCGCGTTGCCGGCCTTCACGTAGCCCCGCTCCGTGAGCGTGCGGAGCTCTCTGTAGATCTGGCTCCGCGTCACGTTCCAGAAGTTGCCGATGGAGACTTGCACGAAGCGGTCGAGGTCCCAGCCCGTCATGGGGCCGAGGTCCAGGTAACCGAGGAGCGAGGCAGCCGTCGAATTGAGGTCAGTGTCGTTTGGCACCGTTGACATTCCAATTTGTCATGTTAGAACGTCCACATTGGAATGTCGACGTCTGGAGGATCGATGCTGGTCGAGGATCGCATGACAGAGGCGGACTGGCGGATGGGGTTTCGGAGCCTGGAGGCCGAGATCGGCGACGGCGTCGAGCTCGAGGTCGACGGCACGCTGCCGGCGGAGCTCGAAGGCACGCTCTATCGCATCGGGCCGGCGCGGTTCGACGTCTACGGCGAGCGCTACCGCCACTGGTTCGACGGCGACGGCATGGTCCACGCCCTGCGCCTGTCGGGGGGACGGGCCGAGTATCGGAACCGCTTCGTCGCCACGGACAAGAAGGGTGAGGAGGACGCGGCCGGGGCGCGCATCCACGGCGCTTTCGGCACCCCACCCGCCGGCGGCCCGCTGCGCCGGCTGCGGAACGTCCATCCCAAGAGCGCGGCCAACACGAACGTCGTGTTCCACGGGGGCAAGCTGCTCGCCCTCTGGGAGGCCGGCCGTCCGTGGCGGCTCGACCCCGTGACGCTCGAGACGGTCGGCGAGGACGATCTCGGCGGGGTCCTCGGCAAGCACGAGGCGATCTCCGCGCATCCGAAGCTCGATCGCGCCACCGGTGAGATGTGGAACTTCGGCGTGGGTTACGGGCCGCGCACGACTATCTCCCTGTACCGAACGTCGGCCGACGGCGTGACGGCACGCGTGCACAAGGTCCCCCTGGACTTCGCGCCGATGGTCCACGACTTCGCCCTCACCGCGACCAAGGCCGTCTTCGTGCTCCATCCCATCGCCCTGCCGCGGATCCCCGTCGGGTTGATGCTCGGACGCAAGACCTTCGGCGACTCGCTGCGGTGGCAGCCGCAGCGCGGCACGGTGGTGCTCTCGGTCGACCGTGAGACCGGGGAAGTCCGGCCGTACAAGACCGCTCCGTTCCTCACTTTCCACACCGCCAACGCGTGGGACGAAGACGACGACGTGGTCGTCGACCTCTGCGCGACCGAGGACGACTCGATTATGAAGTTCTTCTACGAGGTCATGGCTGGAAGGGACTTCGCCCCGACGTCGACGTACCTGACTCGCCTGCGGTTGTCGCCCGACGGACGGATCGAGCAACGGCGCCTGTCCGACGTCTCGCTGGAGTTCCCGCGGGTAGCGGGTCGGGCGTTGTGCCAGCCGCACACGCGGGTGTACGGCGCGACCGTCAACGACGCCGCCGGATTCCTGGGTGCTCCCGCCACCGTCGACCCGGCGACGGGGCGGTCCTCGGTGGCGGTGCTGAAGGCCCATCAGATCGCCGGCGAGCCTGTACCGGTGACCAAGGCGGACCCCACCTCCGACGACGACGTTTGGCTGCTCGCGCTCGTTCTCGACGCGCAGGCCGGCCGCACCGACGTCTGGGTCCTCGACGGTGCCGACGTCGCCGCCCCGCCGGTGGCCGTGGTGCGCCTTCCCCACGTGGTGCCGTTCGGCTTCCACGGCAGCTGGGTCCGAGCGTCGAGCATGTCCTGACCCGTTCTCGGGGTGGATAGAGGGCTCACGACCGGTTATCCACCCCGAGAACGAGCGGTGGTCGGTAACGTCCGGGCGTGGCGACGTCGACGCAGAGGTTCGGCACGAGCAAGCGTGAGGCGCACGACTCGTCGGCCTTCTACAAGCGGTTCGACGAGGTCGAGTTCTCGACGGACAAGACCGTTGCCGACGCCCCCGAGGTCGACCGCATCTGGTGCCACTCGGCCGAGGACATGGCCGAGTTGCCTGACAACTCGGTGGCCCTGATGGTGACGTCGCCGCCGTATCACGCCGGCAAGGACTACGACACCGACGCGTCCTTCGCCGAGTACCTCGGTCTGCTCGAGCGCGTCTTTGCCGAGACGCATCGCGTTCTCGAGCCCGGCGGGCGGGCGGTCGTCAACGTCGCCAACCTGGGCCGTAAGCCGTACGTGCCGCTGGCGTCGCTGATCACGGTGATGATGACCGAGCGCCTCGGCTACTTCATGCGCGGCGAGGTCATCTGGCGCAAGAGCAAGGGGATGAACGGCTCGTGTGCGTGGGGGTCGTGGCAGTCGGCCAAGAACCCGACGATCCGCGACACCCACGAGTACTGCCTCTGCTACTCCAAAGGCCGCATGGACCGCGTCCGGCAGGGTCGCAACACGATCGACAAGGACGAGTTCATGGCCGCCACCCTCTCGGTCTGGGAGATCCCGGCCGAGTCGGCGCGCCGCGTCGGCCATCCGGCGCCGTTCCCCGTGGCGCTGCCACGGCGATTCATCGAGCTGTTCACCTTCGAGGGCGACCTCGTGCTGGACCCGTTCATGGGTTCGGGGTCGACGGCGGTGGCGGCCGTCCAGTCCGGGCGTCACTACGCCGGCTACGACACCGACCCCGCCTACGTCGCCATTGCCGAGGATCGGGTCGCGGAAGCCACAGCGGGGTAGGCAATTTCAGCTCGGGGATGGGACTGGCCTACCTAGTTGTTACTATCTGTGTAGTGGAAATTCGCCGTACTCGCGCCCTCGGAAGGGCTGATCGCTGATGGCTACAACCGATCTCGACCTCGGTCGCTACAAGCTCGGCTGGAGCGACAAGGTCGACTACCTGTACGAGCCCAAGAAGGGCCTGAACGAGGACGTCGTCCGCCAGATCTCCGAGATCAAGGACGAGCCCGAGTGGATGCTGAAGTTCCGTCTCCGGGCGTTGAAGATCTTCGAGCGCAAGCCGATGGCCCCCTGGTTCGCGGTCAACATGCCGCAGCTCGACTTCCAGGACATCTACTACTACCTGAAGCCCACCGGGAAGCAGGTCGACGAGTGGGACGCGCTTCCCGAGTCGATGAAGCAGACCTACGAGAAGCTGGGCATCCCCGAGGCCGAGCGCAAGTACCTCGCCGGCGTCACCGCCCAGTACGAGTCCGAGGTCGTGTACCACAAGAACCGGGACGACCTGGCCAAGCAGGGGATCCTGTTCTCCGACATGGATACCGGGTTGCGCGAGCACCCCGAGATCCTGCAGAAGTACTTCGGCACCGTCATCCCCCCCGGTGACAACAAGTTCGCGGCGCTGAACTCGGCCGTGTGGTCGGGGGGCTCCTTCATCTATGTCCCGCCGGGCGTGAAGGTCGAGATGCCGCTGCAGGCGTACTTCCGGATCAACCAGGAGAACGCCGGGCAGTTCGAGCGCACGCTGATCATCGCCGACGAGGGCGCCCAGGTGCACTACATCGAGGGCTGCTCGGCCCCGGTGTACTCCACCGACTCACTGCACTCCGCAGTGGTCGAGCTGGTCGCCATGCCGGGAGCGCGCATCACCTACACGACGATCCAGAACTGGTCGCCGAACGTCTACAACCTCGTGACCAAGCGGGCCCGCGCCGAAGCCGAAGCGCACATCGAGTGGATCGACGGCAACATCGGCTCGCGGCTGACGATGAAGTACCCGTCGGTGTACCTGATGGGCCCAAAGGCCACGGGCGAGGTCCTCTCGGTCGCGTACGCCGGTCCCGGTCAGCACCAGGATGCGGGGGCGAAGATGATCCACGCTGCACCCGAGACCAGCTCGACGATCGTGTCCAAGTCGATCTCCAAGGACGGCGGGCGCACCTCCTACCGCGGCCTGGTGAAGGTCGAGGAGGGTGCTCACGGCGTGAAGAGCCACGTGCGCTGCGACGCTCTCATCCTCGACGAGGACAGCCGCTCGGACACCTACCCCTACATGGAGATCAACGAGCAGGACGCCCGCATCGGCCACGAGGCGACGGTGTCCAAGGTCGGCGAGGACCAGCTCTTCTACCTGATGAGCCGCGGCCTCTCCGAGCAGCAGGCGATGGGGATGATCGTCAACGGCTTCATCGAGCCGGTGACCCGCACGCTGCCGATGGAGTACGCCGTCGAGTGGAGCCGGTTGATCGAGCTGCAGATGGAGGGATCGGTCGGCTGACCTACCGGGAGCGCAAGCCGCACCCGGCCCTGGCCGACTACATCGCCTGCACGTGGGCCGACGAGGCGCGGCCGGGTCTGCGAGTCCTGCCCGACGGCTGCATCGACATCGTCTGGATCGGAGACGAGGCGCTGACGGTCGCCGGCCCCGACACCGCGGCCAACGTGACCGGCCTCCCGGAGGGCACCCTCACCGTTGGCGTGCGGTTCCGCCCCGGGCGGGCACCAGGCTTTCTGGGAGCCAGGGCCGACGAGCTGACCGACCAGAGCGTGGGGCTCGAAGCCCTCTGGGGTCCCGACGCCCAGGCCCTCGCCGAGGTGCTCGCGTCGACCCCGAGCGCCGAAGGCAAGCAGAGTGTTCTCGAGGCCGCGCTGCTGGAACGCCTGGACGAGGTGCGCCAGGTGGATGGCGAGGTCGACGCCGCCCTCGACGTCATCGCAGCAGCTCCGTCACGGACGCGCATCGGTGCGCTGAGCCGCGACTTGAACGTGAGCGAACGCCAGCTGCGCCGGCGTTTCGAACAGGCGGTGGGCTACGGTCCGAAGCACTTCGGGCGCGTGCTGCGCTTCAGGGCCTTCCTCAGTCTCGTCGAGGACCATGGCTATCCACTCGCCCAGGCCGCGGCCGAGGCGGGATACGCCGACCAGGCGCACCTGACCCGAGAGTGCAACGACCTGGCCGGGCTCACGCCAACCGAACTCCTCGCCGTCCGAAACGTTCAAGACCCCAGCTGAACGACGCCTTACCGTCGACGACATGAAGGCTCTGTTCATCTCCAGCTTCGCTCCCATCTACGAAGACCGTGCCGCGACCGAGCGGCTGTACGTCGACACCTTCGGGCTCGACCTCGAGGACACCGACGGCTATCTCCACAGCGAGAAGGTCGACGGCGTCAAGCACTTCGGGCTTTGGCCGCTGTCCCAAGCGGCGGAGGCGTGCTTCGGCACCAAGGAGTGGCCGTCGAACGTGCCGAGGCCGCAGGCGTCGCTCGAGTTCGAGGTGGACGACGTGGCCGCGGCGGCCAAAGAGCTCGAAGACCGCGGCTACCACCTGCTGCACGGCGCTCGTACCGAGCCGTGGGGTCAGACCGTGGCCCGCCTGCTCAGCCCGGAGGGGCTGATCGTGGGCGTCAGCTATGCGCCGTGGCTCCGCTGAACTGCTCGAGAAGCTGCTCGACGAGCCGTGACGGCCCCATCGCCTTGTCGAAGGTGGCGGCCGCCTTGCTGCACTCGTCGGCCTGCAGCATCGCCGTGTCGATCGCAGTCAGGATGGCCACCTTGGTGTCGGGCGCCACGCTTGCGATGTGAGGGAGTGCCTCGAGCCCCGTCATCCCGGGCATGAGAACGTCCAACAGCAGGAGGTCGGGCTGCTGCTCGCGAGCCACAGCGATGGCTTCGCTGCCGGTCTCGGCCTCACCGACGACCTCGAAGCCGCCCGCCATGTCCATCGCGATGCGCACCGTTGCGCGCATCTCGGGCCGGTCGTCGGCAATCACCACGCGCAGCGGCTGGCCCGGCTCGCGGACCGCCGTCGAGATGCGCGGCCACAAGCGCTCGAAGCTCTGCTCGAGCTCATCGGCCGGCAGCGGCTTGCTCCAGAGGAAGCCCTGGGCCTGTTCGCATCCCAACGCCGCCAATTTGTCCGCCTGCGCCGGCTCCTCCACGCCTTCGGCGATCGCACCGACGCCCAACGCGTGGGCCAGACCGAGCACGCCGGCAACGATGGCGCCGTCCTCTGAGTTGTGGCCGAGCCCGCTGACGAAGGAGCGGTCGACCTTGAGAAAGTCGACGGGGAAGCGCCGCAGATACAGCAGCGACGAGTACCCGGTGCCGAAGTCGTCGATCCCGAGCCTGACGCCGAGCTCCTTGAGCGACTGCAACACGGTGCGGCTGGCGCCCACGTCCTCCATGAGCACCGACTCGGTGATCTCAAGACACAGCAGACCGGGCTCGAGACCCGAATCGTTCAGGGAGCGGAGCACGAGGCGCGTGAGGTCGGCGGCGCTCATCTGACGGGCGGAGAGATTGACCGACACGCTCAGCGGCGTGCGGTCGAGATTGGCACGGTTCCAGGCCGCGACCTGCCGGCACGCCTCGGTGAGCACGAAGGCACCGATCGCCCGGATGAGCCCAGTCTCCTCGGCGACAGGAATGAACTCGCCCGGCGCGACGATGCCGCGCTCCGGGTGCTCCCAGCGGACGAGGGCCTCGACACCGATCATCGACGTACCGGTGAGGCGCACCACCGGCTGGTAGTGCACGCGCAGCTCGTTGCGCTCGATGCCGCGGCGAAGATCGCCTTCCATCTGAAGGCGCTCCAGGGCGAGCGTCTGCATGCCGCGCTGGTAGCTCTCCACACGGTCCCGGCCCCGTTCCTTGGCGCGGTACATGGCGGCGTCGGCATCCCGCAGGAGCGAATCCGCTGTGGCCCCCGACGCCGATTCGGTGGTGACGATGCCGATGCTGGCGGTGACCGTGAGGTCGCGCCCGGCGACCGAGAACTGGTCGGAGAGGGCGGCATGGATCCGGTCGGCGATGGCCTCGGCTTCCCACTCCCCGTCGAGCTCGGAGCACAGGACGACGAACTCGTCGCCACCGAAACGGGCGACGCTGTCGCCCATGCGGATGGCGCCGCGTAGGCGGTCCGAGACCTGGTTCAACAGCTCGTCGCCAGCGGCGTGACCGAGGCTGTCGTTGATCCACTTGAACCGGTCGAGGTCGAGGAAGAGAACCGCTGTCATCGACCCTCGGCGCTCGCGCCGGGCGAGCGTCTGGCCGAGGCGGTCGAGGAACAGTGCCCGATTCGGGAGCCCGGTGAGGGCGTCGTGAAACGCCTGGTGGAGCAGCGCCTCTTCTGCGGTCTTGCGCTCGGTGGTGTCGCGGATGTTGAGGACGACGCCCTCGACGGCGGGGTCGTCGAGGAGGTTGCCCATCACGACCTCCACCCACCGCCACGA
>JAFASB010000051.1 GCA_019244985.1 Acidimicrobiia bacterium
TCTCCGGCACCATCCAGATCGCCGAGCAGCCCGAAGGCTCGTCCGTCGAGGTCGACGTCGACGTGGCCAGCGTGGAGTCCGCCGACGCCCGTCGTGACGAGCATCTGCGCAGCCCCGACTTCTTTCACGTGGAAGAGCACCCGACCATGTCCTTCAAGTCGACGAGCGTAACGGCTGTTGACGACGGCACCTGGCAGGTCGGCGGCCTCCTGACCATCCGCGGCGTGACCCACCCGGTGGTGCTCCAGACCGAGTTCGAAGGCGGCGAGAACTCACCGTTCGGCGACCAGCGCATCGGCTTCTCGGCGAGCACCGAGATCAACCGCGAAGACTGGGACCTGGGCTGGAACGCGGTCCTCGAGAGCGGCGGGCTCCTGGTCGGCAAGAAGATCAAGATCGACCTGAACGTCGAGGCCATCCGCCAGGCCTAAGCGAGCGCCAGAATGGGCGGGTGGCCGACGGCCTGACCGCCCAGCAGCGCTACTTCTTCGACGTGCACGGCTACCTGGTGCTCGACGGCGTGCTCCCCCGGCGCGACGTCGAGCACCTGGACGCCATGGTCGAGGCCCAGCGCCTCCTTCCGGCGGGCCCCGACATCGGGAGCCAGCGCTTCGGCGACGAGTTCCTGCGCTGGGACCCGCTGTTCCGCACCCTGCTCGACCACCCGACGGTGCTCCCGATCCTTCGGGAGTTGCTCGGCGACCACCTTCGGCTGGACCACGCCTACGGCATCCGGATGTCGCCGGGCACGTCGGGCCTCGGGCTCCACGGCGGCGGGACACCATTCGACCCGTCCCAGTACTACGTCCACCGCGGCGGCCGCATGTACAGCGGACTGACGACGGTGACCTGGACGCTCGTCGACAGCGCACCCGGTCAGGGTGGCTTCGGCTGCATCCCCGGAAGCCACAAGGCCGACGAGCACCTGCCGCCCGAAATCCCCGCCGAATGGGTGCGGGAGGTCCCTCTTCCCGCCGGGTCGGTCCTCGTCTTCACCGAGGCCCTCACCCACTGCACGATTCCGTGGACCGCGCCATACGAGCGGCGCGCCGTGCTCTTCAAATACTCCCCTGGCCACCTGGCGTGGAACCAGTACAAGGAGCCACACCGCGCCCTGTGGCGCTTACTGACCTCCCAGCAGCGCCGGTTGTTCCAGCCGCCGTCGGTCGCCCCCCACGAACCCGTCTAGGACAGTGCCTTCCAGGCCTGGAAGCCGCCGTCCAAGTCGGTGGCGTTGACCAGGCCGAGGTCCTGCAGAGAGGCGGCTGCCAGGCTCGAGGAGAAGCCCTCGTCGCAGACCACGACGATGTGGCGGTCGTAGCCGCCCGCGTCGGACAGCCGGTGCGGGCTCGCGGGGTCGAGGCGCCACTCGAGCACGTTGCGCTCGACGACAACCGCGCCCGGCAGTTCGCCGTGCTCGCGGCGCTGGGCCTCGCTGCGCGTGTCGACGACCAGGGCACCCGCGGCCATCGCAGCACCCAGGTCCTCGGCGCTCACGCGTTCCGGAAGACGTCGTCGCGCTTCGGCGAGCACGTCGTCGATGGAGCGCTCCGCCACGGGCGTCACGATACGGCTTCGGTTCGCAGCGGGGCCCGGCCCGTGGCGTCGTAGAAGGTCATCTTCGTCAACGGCGGCGAGTAGACGTGGATGCTGAACGCGGGGGCGTCCGACGCGTTCCCGACGTCGTGGAGCTGGCCGCGACCGACGAGCCCGGTCGACCCCGCGCCGAGGTCCACGATCGATCGCCGTCGCTCGGGCAGCTCCTCACGCAGCTCGCCCCGCACCACGACGAAGGCGCCGGCCGCGTCGCCGTGATCGTGCATGCCGACGTGCTGACCTGGCGCCCAGCCCAACAGCCACGCCTCGTACAGGCCGGTGTGCAGCAGACGCACGTGGTGCCGGCGGGTCGTATCCACATGAGCGTGGTCCATCCAGCTATCGCTCGCCGCGACACCCTCGGCGATCGCCACTAACTCATCTATATCAACTATCTCTACTTGAATGATAGAGTTACAATAGATAGGTTGCGGGCATGAGCGCAAGTAGCGAAGAGCGGACGACGATCGTGGCATGGTCGGGCGACCTCGACCGGGTGTGGCCCCAGCTCATTCTCGCGACCACGGCGGCCGCCTACGGGATGACGACCACGGTCTTCTTCACCTTCTGGGGGCTGTTCACGCTCAAGCGCCCCGAGGTGAAGGTCACCGGGTCGGACTGGAAGACCAAAGGCCTCGGTGTCATGAACCGCCAGGGCCTCACCAAGCTGAACATGGCCGGGCTCGGTCCTCTTCTGATGAAGAAGGTCGCAGCCGAGCACAAGGTGGCGCCGCCCAGCGAGCTCATCGAGACCGCCCAAGAGCTCGGCGTTCGCCTCTGGCCTTGCAGCATGACCATGGACCTGATGGGCCTGACGCCGGCCGACCTGATCGACGGCGTCGGCGAGCCCGTCGGCGCGGCGACAGCGCTGGCCGAGATGCAGCGCTCGGCCATCAACCTCTTCATCTAGGGAGCGAGCCAATGACCCAACCCGCCCGCACGCTCGACGCGTCCGGACTGGCATGTCCGATGCCGATCGTCCGCACCCGGCAGGCGATCGAGGACCTGGCGTCCGGTGACATCCTCGAGGTGATCTCGACCGACCGCGGGTCGCTCACCGACATACCGAGCTGGGCCGACACGCTCGGCCACACGCTCGTGGACGCCCGTCAGGAGGGCGAAAGGTTCGTCTACCTCATCAAGAAGGGGTGAGCGCGTCCACCCAACCCATGACCGTCGCCGTCGTGGGCGGGGGCTGCAGCGGTGTCCTCGCCGCCGTCCACCTGCTGACCCACAGCGACGGTCGATCCCGCGTCGTCCTGATCGAGCGGGACGCCGAAGTCGGCGCAGGCGTCGCATACGGAACCGACGCTCCCTGGCACACCCTCAACACCACGGCGTCGGTCATGAGCGCGTATCCGGGGGACCCTGACGACTTCACGCGCTGGGCATCGCGGATGCATCTGACGGCCACCGCCAACAGCTATCTGCCCCGCCGCCTGTACCGGCTCTATCTCCAGGCGACGCTCGCCGACGCCGACCGGGCGAGCGGCTCGGCGCTGTTCCGCCTGCGGGCCCGAGTGACGGCGGTGCACCCCCGCGGGGCCGGTGCCATCGTCGGGCTCGACGATGGCGGCCACGTCGAGGCCGACCGGGTCGTGCTCGCATTGGGCAACCTGCCGCCGCGGGATCCGGTCGACACGCTCGGCACCATCGGGCCGCGCTACGTGCGCGACCCCTGGGCGCCTCGCGCCCTGGCCGGCGTCGACCACGACGAGCCAGTACTCCTCATCGGTTCAGGCCTCACGGCGGTCGACGTGGCCCTGACCCTGGCCGGTCGCGGTCACCGTGGGCCGATCGACGCCGTCTCCCGACATGGTCTGCTCCCCCGGGCCCATGCCCCATGGCCGGTGGAGCCAACACCGGTGCCCGCGATCCAGGCGAGGCCCGGCCTGACGGCGAAGGCACTGCTGCGCGCCGTCGTCAAGGCTGCTCGCGCCGCGGACGCCGGCGGCGGTGACTGGCGCGCCGTCGTCGACGGCCTCCGCCCGACCACTCAGACCCTGTGGCGCGCCCTCTCGCCCGCCGAACGCCGGCGGTTCCTCCGGCGGGCGGCGCGCCTGTGGGAGGTCCACCGCCATCGCATGGCTCCGTCGGTCGCAGCGTCCGTGGACGGGCTGCGTGCGTCGGGTCGGCTCGTCGTGCGGTCGGGCGCCATCGCGTCGGTCGCACCCGACGGTGGTGCCGTCCGCGTCGGGATCCGCCAGACGGGCGGCGTCGTGCGGGAGTTGCGCGTCGGCCACGTCGTCAACTGCACCGGACCCAGCACCGACGTGGCGGCCAGCGACGACCCGCTCCTGCGAAGCCTGCTGGCGAGCGGCACGGCGCGGCCCGATCCACTGGGCCTTGGGCTGGATGTCACCGACGACGGCGCGCTCGTGAGCAGCGCCGGGTCACCGTCGTCCGTCCTGCGAACCCTCGGTCCGCTCTGCCGCGGCCGGCTCTGGGAAACGACGGCGGTGCCCGAGATCCGGGACCAGGCGTGCGCGCTGGCAACCGCGCTCGTGGGCGAACGGCGATCGGCGGCGGTGTGATCGAGGTCGTCGCTGTCGAGACCCCTGGCCTCGGGGATCGCTCGTACGTGGCGAGCGACGGCGATGCGGCCGTCGTGGTCGACCCCCAGCGGGATGTCGACCGCGTCCTTGCGGTGGTCGAGCGCTTCGGTGCGCGCGTGCGCCTCGTCGTCGAGACCCACATTCACAACGACTACGTGAGCGGCGGCCTCGCTCTCGCCCGCGTCACGGGGGCGGAGTACGCGCTGAGCGGCGCCGAGGAGGTCGCCTTCGTCTCGGAGCGCACACCGCTTGCCGACGGCGACGAGCTCATCGCTGGGTCGATGCGGGTCCGTGTCGTCGCGACGCCGGGACACACACCGCATCACCTGTCCTATGTCCTCGGCGACGCGAGCGGGACCCCGTTAGCGGTCTTCACCGGTGGGTCGATGCTCTTTGGTGCCGCGGGCCGCACCGACCTCATGGGGGACGAGTGCACCGCCGCGCTCACCGCCGCCCAGTGGCACTCGATCCGCAGCCTGGCCGAGGCGCTCGACGACGGCGTGCACGTGCACCCGACCCATGGGTTCGGCAGCTTCTGCTCCGCGGCGCCAACGCGTCCGGTGTCGACGTCGACGGTTGCCGACGAACGAATGTCGAACCCTGCGCTGCTCCTCAGCAAGGACGAGTTCACCGAGATGCTCCTCGCTGGGCTCGTCGCCTACCCGAGCTACTACGCCCACATGGGGCCCCGGAACCGCCAGGGTGCGGTGGCAATCGACCTCTCGCCGCCTCCCGATATAGAGGTCGACGAGCTCCCCCACCACATCGGCAACGGCGGATGGGTCGTCGACGTGAGACCCCGCTCCGCGTTCGCCGCCGCCCACCTTCCCGGCACCGTCGGCGTCGAGCTCGGCGACCCGTTCGCCACGTATCTGGGATGGACGATGCCCTGGGGCACGCCATTGACGCTCTTCGGTCCTGACGCCAGCGCGCTCAGCGAAGCCCAGCGAGCACTGGCCCGCATCGGCGTCGACCGCCCGGCGGGACGCGCCGTGGGATCGGTCGACGCCCACCTGGCGCGGGGCTACCCCGTCGCCACCTTCGCCGACATGGCGCGCTTTTGGCCCGACGGCGAACGACGTCTGGTGCTCGACGTCCGGCGCCGGGACGAATGGCGCGACGGGCACCTCGCCGGTGCCATCCACGTACCGCTCTACGAGCTCGTCCGTCGGCGAGACGAGGTGCCGACGAACGTCGAGCTGTGGGTGCACTGCGCGAGCGGCTTCCGCGCCTCGATCGCCGCATCCTTGGTCGACGACGGCTCGCGCGCCGTGGTGCTCGTCGACGACGAGTTCGGCGCGGCGCCGGCGATGGGCCTGCCGGTCACCCGTCGAGACGCACGAGCCCGCTGACCGCCGCCATCTGGCCGCCGCTGACCCAGTCCGTGCCGCCGTGTGTGTGGCCGGCCTCGAGCGACGGCGGAAGGATGTCGATGCGTGCGGGGGTGAAGAACTGGATAGCCGTGGGCGTCTGCCGCCGGACACCGCGTGCCGCCAGCCATCCCTCGAGGCCGGAGGCACTCGGAATCGCCCCACGGGCGCGGGTCGCGACCTGGGTCAGGTACACGCCGACCGAGGACTCCGAGGGGTCGAACGGAAGCCCGATGGAGAGCTGCACGCGGCCGGGGCTCGCGCTCACCGAGGAGCTCAACAGCCACGGCGCGAGGAACGCGCCACGGATCGGCGGAGCGGACGCGGCCGCGATGGCGTCGAGGGCGGCTCGGGCGTCAGACCAGCTCGACGTGATGACCGCGGCGTCGCCCCAGGAGTGAACCTCGGACGCGGCGTCTACGACATCGACGGCGATGCCTTGGACGCGAGCCGTTCGCACGAACGTCTCGGTCATGGCCCGGGACCGCGGCGAGTCGTCCGTCACCACAACCGCTGACGACACCGTCTTGTCGCCGAGGAAGCGGGCAAACGCCGCCCCGAACTGAGGCGCGTCGGAGTCGTTCGTCGAACAACTCATGCGATGGGGATCCCCACCGCCCAGCACGACGCCCACCGTGTGGCTCGCGCACTCGTCTGCGTCGCGTCCCGAAAGCGTGAACGTCCGTGCACCGGACCGCACGACGGTTCGACCGCCGGAGGCAGTGACGCGCACGGTCGGACCGGCCGCGGCAGCTGCCGGGAGCGCGGTCAGGATGGCGGCGGCGGCTACTGCCGTCGCCAGGAGACCCGCTTCACCGCCGATCAGACGGCGGGAAGGCGCGTCGCCTCGCGCCCGCATGCGCCTGCGTGCGACGGCCGCGACGCCGATGGCGGCAACGACGAGGGCGATCTTCAGGCCCAACACGTGCTCGTAGTCGCCGGCGAGCGGCCGGCCGCCGGTGTGGACTCGCACGTTCCAGATGCCGGTCGCGACGAGGACGACGACAGCGGCGAGGCCGACGGGACCGAATCGCCGGGCCACGGCTCGCCGCTGATCGCGGCGGATCACGAGCTCGACGACGCCGCCGAGCCATACCGCGGCGGCGGTCAAGTGCAGCAGGATGAGGCTGAACCCGAGCGCGCCCAACCCCCGGCCGTCGCGGAGGAACGCGATGCCCACGATCAATGCGACACCGAGCGCCGTGTCCCAAAGCTTTGCGCCCGAGGTCCACGCAGAGACGAAGAGCAGGCCGGCCAGCGGGAGCGTCGCCCACAAGAGCGCGGCGCCGAGCGCTGACCGTCCGAGAACATCGGGCCACGACACCGGCCCGCTCGCCCCATGCAACGGGTGCGCGGCGGCGGGCGCGGCCGTCAGAAAAACGACCGCGCCCGCCGTTGCTGCGAAGAGCGCAGCGCGCCTGGTGCTAATGGAGACTGTCGTCCGGGACGACGAACAGCTCGGAGTGCGGCTTGGCATCGCCGTCCCTGCCGTGCGGCCAGTCCGTGCGATTGAAGTCGACGCAGGGTGTCCCTTCGTTCTCGTCACGGAACGACGTGTCGAGGCTGAGGGTGCCCTTCGGCGAGACGTTGACCATGCACACCTGGTGGTTGCCGTCGACGCCCGTGCGGGCGACGAAGTAGTCCGACACGGCGAGCCGGGTCGGTGTGGTGGTCTCCGTGTACCCGCCGGCCGGATCCTTGGTGAAGTTGTCCAGGGCGCCCCAGTGCGGGCCACCGCTCGTCCCGTCCGGCAGGTTCTGAACGCTGACGACCGGCGGGCAGTCGCCCGCAAGGTTGTCGCCCCAGACCTGGGAGATGTTCGTGATGGCGCACTGGGTCGACGTTCCCGAGGCCAGGAGCTTGGAGATGTCGAGCACGTACACCATCTTGGGAACGCCCGGATCGGCGGTGCTGAGTGACCCGGGGTTGCGGCCGATGACCGCGTGGTACAGGAAGTGATCGGTCGGGTCGGTCTGGAGCCAGCCACCGCCGTCGCACCCAGCGCCTTCTATGGGCTTGAAGTTGGGGTCGGCAGCCTTCGACGCTTCGGTGTCGTCGAAGACCTCACGCCACACCGGCTTCTGCGCCGTCATGTCGGGCGTGTAGTAGATGACCCCGCCGCACATCGACTCGGCGAACGCACCCTTGTGTTGGGGCAGGTTCGTGACTGTGGCTTCCATCATTCCCCGAGGCTCCTCATGGCCCGGGTTTCGCTCGACACGCGGACCGTCAGGCATGACCGATACCGACTTCAGCTTCGGCCGGTTCTCGTCGGTGATGTCGAACGTGCGCACTGTGTCACGGAAGAGCTTGGCGTCCTCCGGCTTCACGGGGTCGAGCACGATGTTCCTCGGCTCCGCGTAGTCGCTCGCGATGAGCGTGTGCAGATCCGGTCGGGCTTGGATCCCATGCGGGTTGGCGCAGGTGTTGACGACGAGCGCCGGGTAGTTGGGGCAGTTGGTGGGATCCTCGGATGCCGCCGTTGCGGCGGGCATCTCCGACAGCGTCTTGCCATCGGGGCCGATGTGGACGATCTCGCCCGGCGACCCACCGAAGCCGTTGCCGACCCGCACCGAGCCGTCGCTGTACGTGCAGGGCCCCGGAGCGTCAGGACCGCCCATGTAGGTGCCGTAGGCGGTGTGGTCGGGCAGAGTCCAATAGGCGTCGGGGATCGACCCACACGGCGTATCGAGGGGTCCGTTCACGCCGGAGATGGTCAGCGCCGGGAGCTTGGAGACGTCGAACACGTACGTCGTGTCCGAGTACAGACCGCCCGCGTAGATCTTGTCGCCCTTGTGATACAGGTACTGCATGTGGTGGGGCTCGTTCTCGACGAGCGGCCCGACCGTCGCCGTGTTCACGACCTTGCCGTAGTCGGCGTTAGCGGTGCCGTCCGCGAGGGTCTTCGTGGCGTCGATGACGGCCAGGAAGTCGGGCGCCGGCGGGTCGTCGACGGCATCCTCGTTGAGAAGCTTGACGGGGCTCACCGCCAGCGGTGTGTGCTGGATGTCAGCGCCCGTCGTGTCGGCAACGTTCTTGTCACCCGCCCAGACGAGAAGGTACTCGTGACCGTTGCCGTTTCCCGGCGTGGCGGCCTGGGCGGCGGAGGCCGCCCCCTTGGTCTTGAGCTGCACCAGATGGTTCGTCACCGTGTAGGTGCGCCCGTCTTTCCCCTGGAAGGCCGAGCGCACGACATTCACGCTCGCCTTCGCGTTGTCCTGCCGCGTCGCCACCATTCCGGCAACGAGCAGCGGTATGACTACGGCAGCAGCAATCGTTCTCCGCCGCCGCCCCAGGGCCCACCCTCGCATATCCTCACCTTTCCGATCTGATTGGCTTTGTCTACCGACAAAGTAGAGATTAGGGTGCATCTTGTGAGGTTCGTCCGTTTGCTGTCAAGCCGGAGGCTGCGGTTTCTTGCTGTGACAATCGCCGCCTTGGTGGTCTGCGACGCGGCCGCCGCCTACCAGGTCGGTGTGCGCGCCAAGCGGCCCCCCTCCTTCCGTAGGGGTGGTCGTTTCGTCGAGGCGTCCGGTGTGGGACCGCAGGCCCCGTCTTCCGCTCCCGTCGATAGCACGACGACGACGACGAACGTCGCGCTCACGGCGGCGCCGGGCTCCTCCCCCACGACGCGAACGTCGACGACCACGAGCGGTGTGCGTGCGCCGGCGAGCCCGACGACCCCGGCCGCGGGCGCAGCGCCCAAGGCTCTCTCCGGCCCGCTTCCCGCCCTGGGGACCTACACCTGGAACGTGACGGGTACCGAGGCCGCGTCCGGGTTCGGGAGTCGCGACTTTCCGAACACAATGACGATGCGGGTCCACCGCGACGACCCCAGTCTGCGCCCGAAGAGGTCGTCCTCGATTCGACGTACTCGTCGAACCACAACGAACGCGAGATCATCGGCGTCGAGAACGACGGCATCTACTTCGACTTCGAAGCGGGCCAGGTGCGATTCGGACCGTCGGCCCAGACCAACCAGGGCGACTACCGGCCGCCCATGCTGCAGGTTCCATTCCCGCTCTCAGGCGGCGTCGTACGAAGTGGCACGACACAGGTGATCGCGAGCGACGGCAGCACCGAGCGAACCGAGAGCTGGACGGTCACGGTCGTCGGCCAGGAGACCATTCAGATCGCCGGCGCACCGGTCGCGACGTGGAAGATCACCGTCGACCGCCACGGATCGGGCGGCAACCAGAAGGTCGACCGCTCGCGGACCCTCTGGTACGACCCGAGCCACAAGCTGTGGGTCAAGTACACGGAGAAGATGCACGGCCAGCAGAACTACGGCATCACTTTCACCTACGACGAGAACCTCACCGCGACGCTCGCGTCGTTCTCCCCCTGACCGACCGCTACGCCGCGGGGCGTGCCAGTGCGGCGCCGACTTGGTCGGCCAACGCGACCGCGCTCATGCGGCGCTCCTTCGAGACGCCGACGCCCGGCGTCGGGATCAGCACGAACCGACCGACGGTGCGGCCAGCCGCCACGACGGGAAGTTCCACACCTTCCCGCGGGAGTTCGAACTCGCCATTGGCGTACCGGTGCTCCCGGCTCTCGATGACGCCGCTGCGCTCCAGTCTCAGCAGGCCGGCTTCGAACGGAGGGCGTTCGAACCACGCGTTTTGGAGCTCGAGTGTCTCGATGAGCTCGGCGGTGACGGCCAGCAGGAGGTCCTCGACGCCCTCGCCCCCCGCAGCCATTCCGGCAATGCGGTGCATCCGCTGAAGCTGGAGACGCTGGTCGTCGCGCTGGGCGTGGACCCGTTGGGCCCTGATGGCGATCTCGCCGATCGCCAGGCCGACAGCAAGGAGCAGTACCGTCGTCAGCACGTCGTTGCCATCGCTGATCTTCAACGAGTTGTAGGGCTTGGTCTGGAAGAAGTCGAAGGCGATCGCCGCCACGAACGCCGATATGGCAGCCGATCCCCGGCCGCCGGTC
>JAFASB010000012.1 GCA_019244985.1 Acidimicrobiia bacterium
GCCGACACCCACCCCGTCGGACTCGGCGACGGCCAGCAGCTTTATCACGTAGCCGAACCGGCCGGTGTTGGCGATGTCGGCGGGCGTCACGCTCGAGATGCCTTCGCGGTACACGTCGCCCGCGACGACACGGACGCCGAAGGCCACGGTGGCGATGATCGCCGCCTTGGCCGCGGCGTCGAAGCCCTCGACGTCGGCCGTGGGGTCCCGTTCGGCGAACCCGAGCTCCTGGGCCTCGGCCAGGGCCTCGTGGGACGACGAGCCCTCCTCGGTCATGCGCGTGAGGATGAAGTTCGTCGTGCCGTTGACGATCCCGAGGATCCGCTGCACCCGTTCGCCCGCCAGCGACTCGCGCAGCGGGCGGATCAGCGGTATGCCCCCCGCGACCGAGGCCTCGAACAGCAGATCGACGCCGGCCTTCTCCGCGGATTCGAAGAGCTCGGCGCCGACGTTGGCCAGCAGCTCCTTGTTGCCCGTGACGACAGCCTTGCCATTCTGCAGGGCGGTGAGGATCAGCTCGCGTGCCGGCTCGATACCCCCGATGAGCTCGACGACGACGTCGACCGAGGGGTCCTCGACGACCGACATCGCATCGTTGGTCAGCACGTTTGCTGCGAGGTCGACCGCGCGCTGCTTGGCGGTGTTGCGGACGGCGACGCGCGCCACTTCGAGACGTAGACCCGTACGGTCGGCGATGGCGTCGCGCTGCTCGTCGACGAGATCGACGAGGGCGCCCCCGACGTTGCCGCAGCCGAGGAGCCCCAGCTTGACGACGGCCGGGTCCATGGCCACGAAGGTACCGGCCATATCCTCGGGGTGTGGCTATCCGTGTCGTGCTCGCCGAGGACCACTACCTGGTCCGCGAGGGCATCCGTCAGCTGATCGAGGCCGAGCCCGAGCTCGACCTCGTCGCTGTGTGCGAGGACCTCGACTCGCTCGTGAAGGCGATCGACACCGAGAAGCCCGATGTCGTGCTCACCGACATCCGCATGCCGCCGACCAACACCGACGAGGGGATTCGCGCCGCCGACCACCTCCGCGAGCAGCAGCCCGACGCCGGTGTCGTCGTGCTCAGCCAGTACGCCGATCCCCAGTACGCCCTCGCCTTCCTCGAGCACGGCTCGAGGGGACGCGGCTACCTGCTCAAAGAGCGTGTGTCCGACGGCGAGCAACTGGCGAACGCCATTCAGGAGGTGGCGCGGGGCGGGTCGGTCATCGACCCCAAGATCATCGACGCCCTGGTCGCCGCCCGGTCCCGGGCCGCCGAGTCGCCGCTGCGCCAGCTCACGCCCCGGGAGACCGAGATCCTCTCGGAGATGGCGTCGGGCAAGAACAACGCCGCCATCGCCGAGACCCTCGTGCTGTCGGAGCGGGCCGTCGAGAAGCACATCAACTCGATCTTCTCGAAGCTGGCCCTCGGCGAGGAGCCCGAGATCCACCGCCGGGTGAAGGCCGTCCTCCTCTTCCTGGGCGACAAACAAGGCTGACGACGGGCGCCACGGGGGGTACCCCCACCCCCGGGACACATGCCCTCACCATGGGCAGGGCGGGTCTGAGATGGGACGATGAAGGGCCGTGGCAGACGAGGCCGTCTCCGTTCTGGTCGTCGACGACCAGGTGCCGTTCAGAATGGCAGCCAAGACGGTCGTTCGCGTGACCCCGGGGTTCGAGGTGATCGGCGAGGCCGAGTCCGGCGAGGACGCCGTGGCCCAGGTCGACGCCCTGCAACCGCGCCTGGTGCTGATGGACATCAACATGCCGGGGATCAACGGCATCGAGGCCTCCCGGCGCATCCACGAGGCGCATCCCGACGTCTGCGTGGTGCTGCTGTCCACGTACCCGCGCGACGACCTGCCGGCCGACGCCCTCACGAGCGGCGCCGCGGCCTACATCAACAAGGACGAGTTCGGGCCCCAGATCCTGCGCAACACCTGGGACGGCACGGGGGCCGACGGCGAGGCGCCCCGCTCGGCGCAGATCTAGGCGGAGCTAGACGGCCGCCGCCGGCGCCACGGGAGCCTGGGCGTCGGTGACCGGGATGCGCCCGGAGATCTTGGTGCCCTTGCCCGGTGCCGACTGGACCTTGAGGCTGCCGCCGATCGACCCGACGCGGTCGCTCATGTTGACGAACCCGGCGCCCAGATTCGGACGTGAGGCGGGATCGAAGCCGGCGCCGTTGTCAGCCACCTCGAAGAGCAGGGCGCCCTCCTCCTTCCACACGCGGATGCTCGCCGTGGCGCCCTCACCTGCGTGCTTGCCCGCGTTCTGGAGCGCTTCCATGCAGCAGAAGTAGACGGCCGCCTCCATGTCGGGCGTGAAGCGGCCGAGGTCCTCGGCCACCACGTCGGTGGGGAGCGCCGCCCGCCCGGCTGCCGCCTGCAGTGCCTCGACGAGACCGCGATCCATGAGGAGGGGCGGGTAGATCCCGTGGGCCAGGTCGCGGAGCTGCTGGACCGCTTCCTGCAGGTCGTGGGCCAGCTGGTCGAGCATGGCCTTCGACGTGTCCGGGTCCTGCTCCGCGAGCTGTCGGGCGAGGCGGAGATTGACGGCGAGGGCCACCAGGTGCTGCTGCGCACCGTCGTGCAGGTTGCGCTCGATCTGGCGGCGGGCGGCGTCGGACGCAGCGACGATGCGGGCACGCGAGGCCCGCAGCTCCTCGGCTTGGCGCCGGACCTCGTCGAGTGACGCCTGCAGCGCCGAGTCCAGCTGCACGTTGTGCAGCGCGAGGCCGACCTGGCGCGCCAGTTCGGCGAGCACCGTCTCGTCGTCGGTGCGGAAGGCGTCGCCGTTCGGCGGACGCACGGCAGCGATGAGCCCGAGCAGCTGGCCCGAGTGGGTGATCGGCGCCACGCGGACGATCGCCTTCTCTCGGCCCGTGAGCAGCTGGGGCAACCACACCTGCAGCCAGGCCGGACCCGAGACGCCGGCGCGAGCGACGACGGTCTCCTCGTCGGGCGAGAGCGTGAGGGTGGTTCGGCTCGCGTCGGGCACCGACACGCTGCGTTCGAGCCGGCCGCCGGACCCCGTCCACACCTCTGCCGAGCTGAGGGCGAGGGTCTTGCGCAGGCTCTCGGCGACCTGGAGCAGGAGCTCGTCGAGAGGGATGGCGCGCGACAGCCGGCTACCAAACGTGCGCAGCACCATGTCGGGCGCCTCGCGCTCGCCGTACACGAGGCGGTTGGCGAAGCGGCCGAGGCGCTCTCGCGTCGGTAGGTACAACGCAGCCGCCACCGCGGCGGCGATCATCGAGAGCACGAGCAGCGATCGTTCGTCTTTTGTCGGCACGCGCCCGAGGCCGAGCACGATGACCAGGTAGACGGCGACCACGACGAAGCTGAGCCCGGCGATCGACACTGTCTGGGCCAGCAGCCGGTCGATGCGTCCGATCAGTTTGTTCGACGACCCGACCATCAGGGCGAGCGGGAGCGGCAGCGTCGCCGCCGCGCACACGACACCGACATGAGGCGGCCACCCAGTGAGCACCCGGAGGGCCAGGACGATCAGCGTGATCTCGACGCCGACCGCCGTCGCCCAGCCGAACCACTGCATGCGCTGGCGCTCGACGCCCGTCGAGCGGCGATACCGGTGGTTGGACCCGGCGAAGCCGACGATCACGGCGACCAGGGACTCGAGTACGACCGGCCACACCGGGAGTCCGGGCCGCTGGGTCCACAGCAGCACACCGATGACTGCTCCGAGCGGGTAGCCGCCGATCAGCGACCAGCGCGCCACCCGGCAGGCCCCGTCGGGCAGCCCGAGGACCACGTGCATCGCCGCGATCGGGATGAGCCCGATCGCCAGACACTCGACGAGCTCCAGCAGGTCGACGGTGAAGGAAGAGAGGTGAAGCCCGTGACCGTTGGCCGAGAGAAGCGACGCGCAGGCGCTTCCCGCCGCCCCGATGGCGGTGGCGCGGAGCGAGAGTGGGCCGATGCGCTCCTGGGACTTGCGCCTGGTCGCGACCATGCCGGCGAAGGCCCACACCACGACGAGCGCGACGCGCACCCACTGGCCCACCTGCCCGTGGGCGTCGCGCGCCGCGATGGCAGCGCCTGCCGCCAGCACGACGGCGAGCGGTCCGTACAGCAGCGCACCGGGCCGGGGCTTGTGCTCGTTCACGACCTCCGCCGGCGCGGGGCCCGCCATCACACGTTCGAGCGCGGTTGCCATTGGTTCTCTACTCCGATCTCAGCACAGGAGTGTGGAGGTATCTACACATCACTCGGCTCTCAGGGCCCCGCCGGGACGGAGTCGGGCCGCAAGCTCACCGGGCACGACCGCGACGAGGTTGGCCACGATCACGGTTCCGGGCACGAGGAACAGCAGAACGAGGAGGGGGACTTCGGGCGCGGGCACGATCCCGATGCTGCGGGCGAAGACGATCCACGCCCAGCGACCGGCGGCGACACCAAGCGGCACGCCGATCGCCAGCGCCACCACGGCGAGCGTCGTCGCCTGCCACGCCACCGCGGTTCGCACCTGACGGGGGACGAAGCCCAGCGTCTTGACGATCGCCAGGTCGCGGCCTCGCCGCCGGATCGACGTCACAAGCAGGTGGGCGAGGGTCGCGGCCGCCAGGGCGGCGAGCATGCCGGCGAGGACCAAGGGAAGGCCCTGCACGCGTCCGAAGTTCACGACGTCGTTTGGCTTGTCGGGCGCGACGACGACGAACGTCGGTCCGAACGGGGCTATGGCCTGCGTCAAACGGGCCCGCGCCTGGGCGGCGTCCACGCCGGGCCGGAAGCGCAGAACCAGGTTGTCCAGGGGCGGGGGCGTCGCAATGCCGGACGGGGACAGCAGCCGGCGCGCCGCCTCCATGCTCATCGACGCGCCGGTCCCGAGGCCCGAGACGTCGCTCGAGCTCGGCATCACCCCACGGCCCACGACGCGCAACGAGGCCCCGCCCGGCACGCCGAGCAGCGTCACCGGCACTCGGTCACCCAAGTGCGCACGCACCTGGCTCAGCGTTCGGGTGCCGAGGAGGATCTCGTCGGGCCCCAACGGAAGCCGACCCTCGAGCACCCGTGGCTGGAACGACCCCGACAGGGGCTGCAGCACGATGGCGTCGACGCGCGACGAGTGGATCTGCAGGCCGACCCCGACGTAACCAATGGCCAGATCGGCGACGTCGGGGTCGCTTTTCACGGTCTCGGCCAGACCCGCGACGTCGCCGCTCGCCGTCGTCGTCACGCGCGCGTCCCACGCGACGCCGTAGAGGCGCGGCGACTCGAGAAGGTGCGAGAGGCTCCCGTTGAACACCAGTGCGCCGGCAAGGGCGCCGACGCCGAGTGCCGCTCCGATCACCGTGGACCGGATCGGCACGGCCGACCGACCCCGCCCGGGATCGAGCGCGAGACGAATACCCGCAGCGACCGCCGGTGGCACCGAGGACCGAGCCAGGGCGTCCTGCAGGGCTGTCGGTGCCCCGCTCGGTTCGGCCGTGGCGGTCGACGGCAGGCGGGCCGCCTGCCAGGTCGGGTACGCGGCCGCCGCGACCGCAAGGCAGATCGTGCCGAGCGCGCCGGCGGCCAGCACTGCGAGGTCGGCGTGCAGGCCGGGCCGTGGATCGGCGATTCGGGCGATGCCGACCGGCGTCAGCGGCGACAGGGCAAGGGCGGTCACCAGGGCGACGACCGCCGCGGCGACGCCGATGAGCGCGGCCCTTCCGATGCCGATCGCCCACAACTGGTCCCGCTCCATCCCGAGGGCGCGCAGGGCCGCTTGGTCACGCGCCTCGAGCAGCGCCTGGCGGAAGAACAGCTGGCTCAGGATCAGCGCCACGGTGACCCCGAGGAGTGCCGTGAGCAGCCAGAGAGCGACGGCCTGGAGGTGAATCGACCGCTGCGTGTTCAGCGCCTGGTCGGGGAACCGGAACACCGCCGACGGCCGGTCGCCCCCGAGGCGGTCGGTCTCCCGCAGGAATGACGTAAAGACGCCGGCGCCGCTCTTCAGACGCACGGCGGTCGCGGGAGACTCGGCCAGCTGGCCGGTGTGCTCGCGTGCGAACGCCGGCGAGAACCACACCATCCGGAAGGCACTGTTGCCCTGCGGGGGAAATTCGCCCGCACGAGCTTCGACACCGACGACGCGGACCCGCACGGGGAACGGCGGCCCAGCGTCGACGTCAGGACTCGGCGACGCCGGCAGCATGTGCACGGTGAGGCTCCTCCCGACGCGCAGGTGCCTCGCCTCGGCGACGACGAAGCTCACCATTACCTCGTCGGACCGCACCGGCGCCCGGCCCGACAGGAGCTTGGCCCGGCCCATGAGGGTGCCGTAGCGGCCGTCGCGCGGCGCGGCCAGGTTGAGGTCGGGTTCGGTCGACGTGTAGCCCACCAGCGGCGCTGTTGACGCCACTTCCCGAAGCGCGGCCAGCTGCGATTCCGTGATCGACGCGAACGCCGGGTCCGAAGATTGGAACACGAAGGCGTCGGGCGCGCGCATCGACCGAACGAAGCGGGAGTACGACGTGTCCGTACGGCGGGCCCCCGCGGCCGCGGAGATCACCGCGCCCGCGGCGACGCCCATGATCAGCGTCAGGCCAAGCCACGCCTGCCACCGCGTGCGC
>JAFASB010000116.1 GCA_019244985.1 Acidimicrobiia bacterium
CCTACGCGGCGCACGAGCTGCGCCGGCGCGTCGGGCGCACGATCCTCACGGCGTTGGGGCTGGCCGCGGGCGTCGGGCTCGTCATCGGCATCGTCGGTGTGTCCGACGGGCTCGACCAGGCCCAGGGCAAGGTGCTGGCGCCGCTGCGGTCGGTGGGTACCGACGTGCTCGTCACTCGTGTCGCCGGCGCGCAGACGACGAGCCAGAACAACTCCACGGGTCAGAACGCGACCAACGGCCAGAGCGGCCAGAACAGCGGGCCGGGCGGTGGCGGACCAGGCGGCGGCGGTGGATTCGGCGGAGGCTTCTTCGGCGGCGGCGGCGGCGGCGGTGGTCTGCCAGGCGGGATCGACCAGCAGGACGCACTGGCCTTGGCGAACGAGAACCGGAGCGTGACGACTGACCTCGCCAAGTTGGGCAAGCCCGGTGACCACTTCGTGCACGACTTCTTCGTTCCGGGCACGCAGATCTCGTTCCCCCAGGAGGCCGTTGCCGAGGCCACCAAGACGAAGGGTGTGACGTCTGCGGTCGGCGGGCTGAGCCTGCAGGCCACCCACCAGACCGGGACCGTCCCCCAGATCGTGGCCGAGTTGCAGACCGGCGGCGAGCAGGTGCAGCAGACGGTGGCGCCGCCGCCGTTGACCGACGCCGAGCGGCAACAGGTGCGATCCTGCGTGGCCGCCCAAGGTGGTTTCTCGCCGGGTGCGACCCCCGGCGCCGGCGGCGGCGGCCAGCTCGGTGGGCAGGGCAACACACCGGGCGCCGGCGATGCGGGCGGTGCCGGCGGCGGCGGGCGCTTCACCGGCGGCGGCGCAGGACGATTCGAGCAGTGCCTGCCCGCCCGCTTCCAGCAGTACATCGCCACGTTCACCACGCCGCTGCGCACAGTGCGCCAAGCGTTGGATCCCCCGTCGACCGACATCCAGTCGACGCCGTACACCGCGGCGGGGGTCGACACGACGCATCCGGACGAGGGCTTGATCACGCGCAGCCAGGTGACCGACGGGCGCTGGTACAAACCCGGCGCGACCGACGAGGTCCTGCTGAATGTCGCATACGCCAACGCCAACAACCTGAAGGTCGGCGCTGACATGCCGATCAACGGCACGACCTACCACGTCGTCGGCCTCGTGTCGCCCACGCTGAGCGGACAGGAAGCGGGCGTCTACTTCCCGCTGACCGCGCTGCAACAGCTGTCCGACCATGCCGACCGGGTGAACGCGCTGCTGGTGAAGGCCAAGGACGCCGGTTCGGTGAACGCGGTCGCCGCCGCGTTGCGCAAGCAGTTCCCGGGCGCCCAGGTCGTCACCACCAAGGACCTCGCCGACCAGGTCACCGGCAGCCTCAAGGACGCCAAGAAGCTGGCCGACCAACTCGGCGGGATCCTGGCCGTCATCGTCCTGGGCGCCGCCTTCGTCATCGCCGTGTTGCTGACGTTGTCGTCGGTCGCCAAGCGCGTGCGCGAGATCGGCACGCTGCGCGCCATCGGCTGGAGCAAGCGCATGGTCGTCCGCCAGATGCTCACCGAGACGCTCGGCATCGGGGTCGTCGGCGCCGTCCTGGGCGTGCTCGTGGGGCTCGGCGCCCTGGCCGCCATCAGCGCTCTGTCGCCGTCGCTGACGACCAGCCGGCCGATCGTTCCGGGCGCAGCATCGTCATCGCTTGCACGCATCGTCGGGCGGACGGCACAGGTCACGGGCGGGACAACGACGATCCACCTCCACGCGCCCGTGAGTGCGTCCAACCTGCTTCTTGGGATGGGCTTCGCCGTCATCGGGGGACTCATCGCCGGGGCCGTCGGCGGTTGGCGCGCCGCCCGTCTGCGTCCGGCTCGGGCACTGGCGGACATCGGCTGATGGCCGAGCTCTACCAGCTCAGCGGGGTGAGTCGTATCTTCCGTCGCGGCCCGACCGAGGTGCGCGCCGTCGACGGCATCGACCTCGTGATCGACGAAGGCGAGTTCGTCGCCGTCGAAGGCCCGAGCGGATCGGGCAAGAGCACGCTGTTGCAGCTGCTGGGCGCCCTCGACCGCCCGACGTCGGGCTCGGTCCACTTCGCCGGACGCGCCCTCGAGACGATGAGCGACCAGGAGCTGACCGAGCTGCGCCGTGGCGGCATCGGGTTCGTCTTCCAGCAGTTCAATCTGATCCCGACGCTGACGGCCGCGGAGAACGTCGAGGCTGCGCTGGCGTCGACGGGATTGCACCGGGATGCCCGCGTGGGTAGATCGGATGAGGTGCTCACCCAGGTCGGCCTGGCCGAACGCAGGGACCACCTGCCGTCGCGGCTATCGGGCGGCGAGCAGCAGCGCGTCGCCATCGCCCGCGCCCTGGCCAACGGGCCCCGCGTGATCCTGGCCGACGAGCCCACCGGCAACCTCGACTCGCGGACGGCTGCCGACGTCGTCGGCCTCCTGGGCGAGCTCTGCGACGACGAGGGCGTCACCGTCGTGCTCGTCACCCACGACGAGAACGTCGCCCGCCGCGCCCGCCGCCGGGTGGTGATGGCTGACGGCCAGGTACAGGCGAAGTCGGCCTACGCGCGCCGAACTGCGGCAACAAAGAAGAGGAGTCGCCCCCTGCGGGCCCGCTGATTTTCCGTTCTCGGGGTGGATAACGGGCTATGGGCCGGTTATCCACCCCGAGAACGGGCTTGTGGCGGAGGGAGTGGGATTTGAACCCACGGTGCCCGGAGGCACAATGGTTTTCGAGACCATCCGATTCGGCCGCTCTCGCATCCCTCCGGCGCCGACGTTATCGGCCTCTCTGGGCGGCGAAGAAGGTGCTGAGGAGGGCGGCGGCCTCGTCGCGACGGACGCCTGAGGTCACCTCGATCTCGTGGTTGAGGCGCGGGTCGGCGCAGAGGTTGTAGAGCGATCCGCAGGCGCCGGCTTTGGGATCGGGTGCCCCGAAGACCAGCCGGTTGATGCGGGCCGCGACCGCCGCGCCGGCGCACATGGGGCAGGGCTCCAGGGTGACGACGAGGGTGGCGTCGACCAGGCGCCAGTCCTCGCGGGCCGCGGCGGCGTCACGGAGGGCGAGCAGCTCGGCGTGGGCGGTCGGGTCGGCGGTCAGCTCCCGCTCGTTGTGACGGGCGGCGACGACCTCGCCGCCGACCAGGACGACGGCGCCCACCGGTACGTCGTTTTCCTGTTGTGCCCTTTGTGCGTGTTCGAGGGCTATGGCCATGGCGGCGTCATCGGTCATATGGCCGAAACGCTACGGCTCCGGCAGGTGATCGTGCCCAGGCGTCGAACCACGCCAGGTAACAAACCCACCACGGAGGGTCGTTCGGGCGTAGCCGGGGGCGTCCGGGCAAAAGTCGCCAGTGGGGGGCGACTTGGGGCTAAGCGCAATTGGCCGGGGCGAAAGCCCCGGCCAAGTCGCGTCCGCCACACTGCGCGGGGGCGGAGGAAGTGGGGTTTGAACCCACGGTCCCTTGCGGAACACACGCTCTCCAGGCAAGTGGATGTGGCCGCGCAGCGGCCGAAATGGCGGAGGGAGTGGGATTTGAACCCACGGTCCCTTGCGGAACACACGCTCTCCAGGCGTGCCGATTCGGCCGCTCTCGCATCCCTCCGGAGGTGACGCTACCGTCGTGGTTTCGACCGCCGTTCTGCGTAGCGGCCGGGTCCTGCGCAACGGGAACCCGTGAACCGAGTCAGGGCCGGAAGGCAGCAGCTCTCAGCGGGCCCTCTCGTGTGCCGCAGTCCAGCCTGGCCGCTGCGCAGAACGGCGGTCCGCGTTGGGGGCAGCGCCGCGTAGAGTCCGGACCGCCTTGGCCTACCAGTCGCTCTATCGCCGTTACCGACCGCAGCGCTTCTCCGAGCTGCGCGGCCAGGACCACGTCAGCCGCACCCTTCGTAACGCCGTGCGCGAGAACCGGGTGGCCCACGCCTACCTGTTCAGCGGGCCTCGGGGGACGGGCAAGACGTCGTCGGCGCGCATCCTGGCCAAAGCCCTCAACTGCGCGCAGCCCAACGACGGCGAGCCGTGCGGCGAGTGTGCGTCGTGCGTCGAGGTCACCAACGGCACCTCCCTCGACGTCCACGAGCTCGACGCGGCGTCGAACAACGGTGTCGAAGCCATGCGGGACCTCGTGGCCCGCGCCGCCCTCGGTACCCCGGGCCGCTGGAAGGTCTACATCGTCGACGAGGTGCACATGCTCTCGGCGGCGGCGTCGAACGCCCTGCTGAAAACGCTGGAGGAACCGCCCGGCCACGTCGTGTTCGTGCTGGCGACAACGGACCCCCAGAA
>JAFASB010000130.1 GCA_019244985.1 Acidimicrobiia bacterium
CCGGCGCTGGGCGCCGCTCACCAGCGCTTGGCCGGGCGGCGCCCTCGCGCCTGATCTCCCGGGACACGGCGAGACCCCACCGCCCACGGGCGGGCACTACAAGGCTGGCGACGCCGCCATCGCCGCGTGGCGGGCCGCGGAGGACGCGGGCATCACCGGCGGCGACGTGGTCGTGCTCGGCCACGGCTGGGGTGGGTTCGCGGCAGAGGTCCTCGCCGCCGCCGGCCGGGCATCGAAGCTCGTGCTCGTCGACGGTCTCGGTGGTCCGTGGATGAGTGCCGACGACCTGGTCGCCGACCGCCATCGCTGGTTGAACGACGTCCTTGCCGACCCGGCTGCCCTCGCGCCGCCGACCGTCGCGCCGGACCCGCGCCTCGCCCACGCGTACTCCAGCGTCTGGGCGCGCGACTTCGTCGGCCACATGCGCCGAGCCATCACCATCCCCGTGCTCGCCGTGGAGACGCCTGAGTCGGTGACGCCCGACCCGCGTCAGCGTCTCGCTGACTACACCGGTCCCTCCGCGATCGTCGAGGTCGATTCGATCGACGCGGTCAGCGTCGACGTGCTTCAGGCGTAGTAGCGGTAGACGACTTCGGCGACACAGCCGGGCTTGTCCTTGCCCTCGATCTCGATGGTGACGTTGAGGGTGGCCTGGAAGCCGCCGCCGCCGACCTCCTCGACGTTGGCCAGCGTCACATCGGCCCGAACCTTCGACCCGACGGGCACCGGGGAGGGAAACCGCAGCTTGTTGATGCCGTAGTTCAGACCCATCTTCATCCCCTCGACCTTCCACACCTCGTGCAGGACTCCGGGGATCAGCGACATCGTCAGGTACCCGTGGGCGATCGTCCCGCCGAAGGGTCCCGACTTCGCACGCTCGGGGTCGACGTGAATCCACTGATGGTCGCCCGTGGCGTCGGCGAACATGTTGACCTGGTCCTGGGTGACGCCGTGCCAGTCGCTGTGGCCGAGGTGCTCACCGATGTGGGCGGGCAGGTCCTTGACCTCGATCGTCTTCGTCATGACGGCGACGCTACGCGATCGCCGGCACTCCGCTCAGCCCGCTTCCAGCTCGATGATGTGTGGCTCGGGGCGGACGTCGACGACCGTCGGGATCGCGGGTAGGTCGAGGACGAACGTCGAGCCGCGACCGGGGCTGCTCTCAACGGCGACGCTGCCGTCCATCTCGGTGGCGAGCCGCCTGGCGATGTAGAGCCCGAGGCCCGTGCCCGTCTGCGTCGTCGTGTCCCGCACCCGGTGGAAGCGCTCGAAGACGCGCTCGAGCTCGTGCGCGGGGATGCCACAGCCGTGATCGGTGACGGCCACGCGCACGCGTCCGTCGGACTCGCAGATCGAGACCTCGATCGATTCAGCGTCCTCCGAGTACTTGACCGCATTGGAAACCAGGTTCGTCACCACGGTTTCGACGGCCAGCTCCTTCGCGTGTGCCCACGCCGGGCCAGTCGTGGTGACCTCGAATGCCCGGTCGGGCGACGTCTTCGCGAAGTCTCCGACGACACGCTCGGTAACAGCAGCAACGTCGACCTCGCCGTCGGCCGCGTCGAACATGCCATGCTCGATCTTCGACGCTTCCAGCAGGTTCACAATCAGGCGCTCGAGGCGCTGTGACTGGCGCAGGATGCTCTCCATCGCCGCCTTCCGCTCCTCGGGCTCCATGGTGTCGCCGTACTGGAGCAGCGTGCTCGCCCACCCCTTGATCGGGGAGAGGGGTGTGCGTAGCTCGTGCGACGCGATGGCGACGAACTCCTCCCGGAGGCGTTCGACCTCGCGCAGCTTGGTCACGTCGCGGGCGATCACGATCAGCGACTGGCCGATGCCGTCGGCCGCCGCGGCGCGGCTGTACGAGCACGACAACCAGCGGCGTTCCCCCGCCATGGTGAGGATCTGGAGGTCGGCGGGCGGCGTGACGTCGTCAACGGCCCAGCGTTCGAGCATGACGTCCCCACCCTCGATGTCCCGCGGTCGCACCAGGCCGAAGGCGGCGCGGCCGACGACGTCGTCGGCGCAATAGCCGGTGATCTCCTCCATTGCCGGATTCCAACTGGAGACCGTGCCGGCGATCGACATGGTGAAGATGCCGTCGGATGCCTGACCCACGATGTCCCGAAGCTTGCGGCGCTCCTCGACGACCCGCTGTACGAGGGCGCCGCGCTGCAGGGCGGCGACGACGTCGGCGGCGAGAGCGGACAGGACGGAGAGCTCACCGTCCTCGAATCCCTCGAGGCCGGTGCGGTTGTAGGTGCAGAGGACGCCGATCGTGACGCCGTCGTCGATGAGCGGCGCGGCCAGACAATCGCGCCAGCCTTCCGGGTTCGTCGACTGGGCCTTCAGGCGGGCGGGATCCGTCAGTGTCAGCAGCGACAACACCAAGGCCGGCGCCAGTTCCCGCTGGCTCGCCGGCACCCGGTGGGTCACGTACCCGTCGCCCTGCACGAAGGAGATCTCCGCGCCCTCGGCCTCGAAGCAGGCCCGTACCTCGTCGAGAAAGGCGTCCATGGCGTCGAGAGGGTCCACTGCCGCGCTGAGCACCGCACTCGCGCTGTGCAGCGCCTGCAACCGGACCTCATCCGCACGAGCCGCGGCAAAGGCCGCGCCCGCCCAGTTGAGTGCGGCGAGCGGTGCGAGGAATAGGGGGGTGATCGCCATGCTCCACTGGGAAGCAGCCACGAAGATCAGCCCGAACGCGAGGTTGAGCCCGCCACCGATGATCCAGCCGGGCACGATGACGGCGCCGAATCCGGAGAGCACCGAACGGACGGAGTGTCCCTGGGCGAGGGCCACCACGGCCGCCACGGCGAAGTGGTTGACGGCGAGGACGACGACCAGGGAGACGGCCAAGGCCGCCACGTTGTGGGCGCTCAGCGCGTTGCCGTGACGCAGCGCCGAATACACCACCCCGCCCACACCGGCAGCCGCGGCCCACTGTGAGACGTTGAAGACCCCCTTGACTCCCGTGTTTCGTCGGAGGAGTTCAGCGACGAGGTTGGACCCGGCGACGACGGCGACAACGATCCACGCGCCATAGAGAAACAACACGGGCATCAACGCTGCCTCGAACAGGTCGAGCGCCTCGACGTCGTCGCGGTAGCGGAAGCGGATCTGAAATGACGCTCCCGCGCAGAGGACGACCGCCCAGACGGGTAGCCAGGTCGGGCTCATTGCCCGCAGCCCGAAAACGGCCGCGTCGACCGCCGCGGCACCGAGCGCGACCGATGCCAGGAGTGCTGTGAAAACGATGACGGCCCCAGCCGCCGACGTCCGCCGGCCCACGCTCCTTACTCCGCGCTCAGTCCCACCCGCCGTACCAGCGGGAGCCGTACCAGCGAGACCCATACCAGCGGGAACCATCGAGCTCGCCGTACCAGCGCGACCCGTACCAACGTGAACCCGTCATCTGGTCCGGCTGGTCGTACCAGCGAGACCCGTACCAGCGGGAGCCTGCGAAATCCGTGAGGTTCCACGTCAGCGGCGACCAGACCGTCGTTGTGTACACGAGCGGGTTCCACAACAGGAGCTGTGCGGTCTGCAGACCGCCCACGACCGTCTGCGCAGGGTCGTTGAGCGCGACCTGTGCCGAGCCGCGGCTGAGGTCGAGGCTGCCGAGACCGTTCGAGCGGACGATGCCCTGGTTGGCGAGGCCGGCCGGAGCGCGCAGGGCGCCGTACGAGTCGATCAGGCCGGCGCCCACAGCCATCGGATCACTCGACGCCACCGGGCGGGCCGTGCTGGTGAGCGCGTACTTGATGCGGTCCGGGGTGAGGTTGGGGTTGGCCTGGATCATCAGGGCGACGGCGCCCGACACAATGCCCGTCGCCATGGACGTACCGCTGCCCTTGCGGTAGGACCCGTCGACGTAGGTCGGGAACTGGGTGTCGACGGCGCTGCCTGGCGCTCGGAGCGACACGACGTGGCCGCCGGGTGCGACAACGTCGGGCTTGGCCAGACCGTCCGCCGCAGTCGGGCCCCGGCTGGTGAAATCGGGGAGCTCGTCGTCGGCGATCGCCGGCGTGCCCATGTCGTCGACGGCGCCGACCGTGACGACCAAGGGGTCGTCGCCCGGCTTGGAGATCGTGGCCGGATCGGGACCGCGGTTGCTGGCGGCGACGACGACGGTGATCCCGGCGTCCCACGCCTTCTCGACGGCGTAGTTCAGCGGGTCGACCGTGTAGCTCTGGGTCGAGTCCGTGCCGAGCGACAGGTTCATGACCTTGATGCCGTAGCGGTCCTTGAACGACACGACCCACTGGATGCCGGCGAGCACGGTGCTGACGTCAGCCGAGCCGTCGGCGCCAGCGACCTTGACCGAGACGAGGTTGGCGTTGGGCGCCACGCCGGACCAGGCGCCGTTCGAGGCGGCGCCGTTGCCGGCGATCAGCCCGGCGATGAATGTTCCGTGGCCGTAGTTGTCGTCGCACGTCGACTCACCCGTGAGGTTCTCGCAGGGCGACGTCGGGTTGAGGAGGTTGAGGTCGTTCTGGACGGGGAGCACCCGGCCGGCGAGATCGGGGACGTTGGCGATGCCGGTGTCGACGAGGGCGACGGTGACACCCTTGCCGGTGACGCCTGCTGCCCACTCGCTGTCCGCTCCGATCTCCTTGATGTACGCAGACTTCGGTGGCGCCGGCTTGCTGGTGGACCCGCTCAGCAGGCCCTGGGGCTTGAGCGTCTCGTCGAGGGTGACGGCGCGCACGCCGGGAACCGAGGCCAGTTGGCCGGTGTCCGATGCCGGCACGGTGGCTGCGAAACCGTCGACGATCGGCAGGTCGTTGGTGACGGTGCCGCCCAGATGTTCGATGGCGGCCTCGGGGCGGGGGTCGCCAGCGATCCACTTTTGGACGATGACGTGGACGTCGCCCGTCCGCACGGCCAACACCCGAGCGTCGACCACCGCGTCCGGAGCGGCGCCGGTGGCGCGCGCGGCCGGAACCGCCAGACCCGCGAGACCAACGACGGTGGCCAACAAGACAGCGCAACCGTTGCGCCATTTGCCCATCCCAAGACCCCCCAACAGCAGAGCTACACGCAGTATCCGCGTGGTCACTCTCCGCAGTCCATAGCGCGGAGGGGTCAATGTGCATGGCACTGACCACGCCGATCGGACCGGCGACCTAGCGCGCCAGTCGCCCGCCGAACTGGTCAACCCGGAGCGCGCAGGCGCCCCAGACGCCCCGAACTACTTGAACCAGATGCGCTGGTAGTCGCGGCTCTGGGGGTGGAGGAGCAGAGCGACGAGCGCGACCTCGAAGAGGAGATTGAGCAGGCCGCCGCTGAGGGGGTTGCTCCTGGTGACGATCACCAGCGCGAACGGTAGGAGCGCCATGGCGACGCCGAGGATGTAGCCCCACTTGCGCTCGTTGGCGATGCCGTAGCCGGCGGCGATGCTCCCGATCGCGATGAGCGCGATGACGGGCACGAAGATGCCCCCGAAAAGCAGCGAGATGACGCCATTGATGTAGAGCAGGAAGACGGCGATTTGGAGCGTTTGGGGTTGGGCCTGGTTCGTCCACCTGCGCGATTCCATGGGCCCTAGTGTGCCGCATGTGGCCGAGCTGGCGGCAGTCGTGCTGGCTGCCGGGGCCGGCACGCGACTCCGGCCGCTGACCCGGGTGAGACCCAAGGCGCTGTGTCCCGTCGGCAAC
>JAFASB010000135.1 GCA_019244985.1 Acidimicrobiia bacterium
GTCATGACGCTCGCCCACGAGCTCGGCCACGGGGTGCACCAGGTCCTCGCCAACCGCCGCGGCCTGTTCAACGCGTCAACGCCCCTCACGCTGGCGGAGACGGCCTCGATCTTCGGCGAGACGGTGACGTTCGGGCGCCTGCTCAGCGACGAGCACGACCCGACGGCCCGGCTCGCCCTCCTCGGCGGTCGGATCGAAGACGTGATCGCCAGCATCTTCCGGCAGATCGCCATGAACCGCTTCGAGGATGCGGTGCACAACGCCCGGCGCGACGAAGGCGAGCTGTCAACCGACGAGATCGCCGAGCACTGGATCACGACCCAGCGCGACATGTTCCGCGACTCCCTGACGATCACCGACGAGTACCGGTCGTGGTGGAGCTACATCCCGCACTTCATCCACACGCCGGGCTACGTCTACGCCTATGCCTTCGGCAACCTCCTCGCCCTGGCGGTGTACGCGCGCTACGAGAAGGAGGGCGAGTCGTTCGTGCCGGCGTACCTCCAGCTGCTCTCCGCCGGCGGTTCGGATGCGCCCGAGACGCTGGGCCGGATGGTCGGCGTCGACCTCGCCGACCCGAACTTCTGGAGCGCGGGTCTCCAGGTCGTCGACGAGCTGGTCAGCGAAGCCGAAGGCCTCGCCGCCGCGTCAACTGGCTCGCTGTAACCCGCGCGAGACTTTCCACATGTCTCGGACGTTCTCACGTGTCTTCGTCGCGCTCGTCGGTGCGGCCATGCTCGCTGCCGGCGTCGGCACCGCGGCCGTCGCCCTCGGCCGCTACGGCAACGACATCTCCTGGCCGCAGTGCGGTGGCGCTTTCCCCGCCCAGGCCGGGTTCGGGATCGTCGGCGTCAACGGCGGCGTCCCGTTCTCGACCAACTCCTGTCTGGCCGCCGAATGGAACTGGGCGGCCGGCAACAAGGGCGCGCCCGCGTACTACATGAACCTCTCGAATCCGGGCAGCGCCAGTGCCCACTGGACCCAGGCCGGCCCTCGGGCGTGTTCGGGGTCATCCGCCGACGCGGGGTGCGCCTACAACTACGGATGGAACGCGGCAGCCTCCGCCCTTGCGTATGCCTCGGGGCAGACGGGGTCGTCGGCAGCCGTGTCCCATGTGTGGTGGATCGACGTCGAGACCGGCAACACGTGGTCGTCGAACCAGTCGCTCAACGCCGCCGTGATCCAGGGCGCCATCGACTATCTCAAGCAGCACACGTCGAAGGCGGTGGGCGTCTACTCCACGGGTTACCAGTGGGGCGTCATCACCGGCGGCGTGCATCTGGGCGCGCCGGTGTGGGCGGCGGGCGCGTCGAGCGCCTCGAGTGCACCGTCGTTCTGCGGGACCGGGTTCACCGGCAAGCCGGTCAAGGTCGTCCAGTACCCCGCCGGGGCGTACGACGGCGACTACCGGTGTGGACGCTGACGGCCCCGGGCCCGAATCGACTGCCCTGTCACCACGTCGTCGGCGTCGAGGAGCGAGTGAGCGCCTAGGCCGCGCCAGCTAATGCCTCAGCCGCGGCGCGGAGGTCTTCGACGAAGCGCTTCATCTCGACGCGACGGGTCTCGTCGTCGCGTGCCCGCAGGATCGACGACGGGTGCACCGTTGCCATCACCATCGGGGCTAGCGGTGACTCGACCAGCCGGCCTCGGTCCTGGGTGACGCGGAAGTTGCGGCCGAGGAGAGCTTGCGCGGCGGTGGCGCCCAGGCAGATCAGCATCCGCGGTTTGACGCTCTCCAGCTCGGCCGACAGCCACGGCCGGCAGGCGCCGATCTCGGTGGCGTTCGGCTTCTTGTGGATGCGCCGCTTGCCTTGCGCTGTCCACTTGAAGTGCTTCACCGTGTTGGTGACGTACACCTTCGTGCGGTCGATTCCCGCGGCCTCCAGCGCCTCGTCGAGGACGCGCCCAGCGGGGCCGACGAACGGACGGCCCTCCTTGTCCTCCTGGTCGCCGGGCTGCTCGCCGACGAGGGCCACGTCGGCCTTGCGCGTTCCCTCACCGAAGACTGTCTGGGTCCCGGTCTTCCAGAGATCGCACGCCTGACAGCCGGCGGCCGCGGCGCGGAGGGTGTCGAGATCTCGTTCGGCGGGGACCGGCGCCGTCAACTCACGCGGCCGTCGCCGCGTCGACCGTGTCGTAGCGGTCGAGCACGCGCTCGAGTCCTGTGACCTCGAGCACCTTGCGCACCGATCGTTGCTGGTCGCAGACGATGCGCAGCTCCCCGGAGCGGCTCCGGGCCAGCTTCAGGGCGGCGATGAGAGCTCCCAGCCCCGAGGAGTCGAGGAAGTCGACGCCCTCGAGATCGACGACGACGTACGGCGTTCCTTCGCTCAACAGTGAGATGAGTTGGGCGCGAACGCGCGGCGTCGTGGTGACGTCGACCTCACCACGGACGGTAAGGACGCGCCAATCCGCTCTGCGGTCGACTTCCAACTCGAGTGTCTTGATGGCCATCGGCTTGACCTCCACCAAAAGGCGTACCCAAGCCGTCACGTGGCTATGCATTCGCGCAATACGGGTAGGCACGTGCTATGAGCGATCAGCAGCCCGCCGACGACCGCACCGAGCAGGACCCGTACCCGGCCGATCAGCAGTTCGGCAAGGCCGCGGCCGACGACCAGGAGCGCGTCGACCGCGGTGAGCAGCCCAAGGGTGCCGAGGGCGAGGAGCCCCGCGCAGGCAACAAGGCCGAGCCCGACTCCTAGGCCGCTTCGACTCGCGGCGCGTCGAGCCGGTCGGCCAGGAGGTCGGCGGCGCGCGTTGCGAGGGCCATGATCGTCACCTGGGGGTTCACGGCCACCGAGCTCGGCACCACGCTGCCGTCCGAGATGTACAGGCCCGGGATCCCGAACACCTCGTTGGTGGGCGAGACCACGCCGTCGCCGGGGTGGGTCGCCATCCGGCAGGTGCCGAGCGGGTGGAACGCGGTCAGCAGGTAGTCGGCCGCCGCCGTGCGGGCCGTCTCCATCCGCTCGAGGTCCCCGGCCGAGCGCAGCACCCGGTGTCCGTGGAGCGCGGGGTACACCTCGCTCGCCCCGGCGGCGAGGAACACGCGGCTCACCATGGCCATGCCCCGCTGCAAGAGGTCGCGCTCGCGACGGCCGAACCAGTAGAGGACGACCGGTCGCCCGCCGGGGCCGAGGCGCACCTGGCCCTTCGAACGATCCGAGATCATCACGCCGAAGCTGGCGACGCGGTCGTAGTTCTCCATGACGTCCATCAGCTGGCGGCCGACGAAGTTGAACTGGCTGGCGCCCATGTCGATCGGGGCCGACGCGCCCATGGGCAGGATGCCCTCGCGCTGCAACTCGTCGATGCAGTAGCCCTGCGGGATGGCGGTGTAACCCATGATCTCTTCGTCGAAGAGGGCGCTGACCGTGCTCGCCGGGTGGATGGAGAGGTTGCGGCCGACGTGACGGCGCCCGCGGTGCAGACCCTGGCGCTGCAGGAACGCGGGCGTGATCAGCGTGCCGCAGGCGACGACGGTCGCCCGAGCGCGCACGCGCAGGCGGCTGCGCCCGTCGACCGACCGCGCCTCGACGCCGACGGCTCGACCCTCTTCGAACAGGATGCGCTCGGCGCGCGCGCCGGTGTAGAGCATGGCGCCCTGCTGCAGCGCCGCCGGCACGTAGGACACGTCGGTGCTGCGCTTGGCGCCGCGCGGACAGCCGAAGTCACAGACGCTGGCACCGTCGCAGCCAGGCGCGTTGCGGTTCAACGGTCGGTGTGAGTACCCGAGCACGTCGCAGCCGCGGGCGATGACGTTGGCCACGCCGCCGAGGTAGGCGGCCTCGGCGGGCGCCACCTGCAGCTCGTGCTCCACACGCTCGAAATACGGCCCCATCCGGTCGGGCGTCAGGTCGCTCAGGCCCCGGTCGACCCACTTCTGCAGCACCCAGTCGGGGGTGCGCCAACAGGTGCCGGTGTTGATGGCTGTCGACCCGCCGACGAGGCGGCCCATCGGGATGGGGATGACGCAGTTGCCGACCGACCCGGTGGCGGCCGAGTCACGGTAGAAGCGGCGCAGGTTGTCGATGGCGCGGCCGGTGAACGACGCCCGGTTGTAGTACTCACCCTCCTCGACCATCAGCACGGCATGGCCGCGCTCGGCCAGCTCCTTGGCCATGACCGCCCCGCCCGCCCCGGTGCCGATGACGACGACGTCGCACTCGATCTCCTCGTCGGCGTCGAGCGTCGTGATCTGCTGGCGCCACCGCGCCGGCTCGTCGGATGTCGTGAAGCCGAAGGGGGAGCGCAGCTCGCGGTAGACGTCTTCGTCGTCGAAGTACGCCATCTTCAGCGGCATCGTCGCCGCCAGGGCCAGCGCGCGGGGCGCCACGCCGCCGTCGGCGAGGCGCACGAGGTGGCGCTCGGCCTCGTCGGGCGTCAGGGCCGAGAACGGACGACCGCCGTTGGTGAGGCGGGCCTCGTGCTCGAGCGCGTGCAGGACGGCGCCGTAACCGCTGATGGCGCGCGGGTCGATGTCGGCCAGCGCCTGTTCGAGCTTGTCGACGGTCGCGGGCCCTGCGCCCGGCAGCCGGCGGCCCGGGGGCATGCACGCCCGGGCCGCCGCTTCGGCGACGCGACGGTTCGCCTCGGTGAACCGCTGCGGCATCGTCGCCTCTACGGAGTGTTTGCTCGATCAGTGGGCATATGGCCCGCCGATTGAGCAAACACCGCAGGAACGGGGTCTTCGCGTCGCCACGGCCACAGGAAACGGAAGCTCTGGAGGAGCCCGGGGAAGTGGTAGCGGAACGAGAAGTGCAAGGTGGCCGTCGCCCACACGTCGCCGTTGGCGTCGTAGACCTTGCCGGGCAGCGTCGTCCACGACTTGCGCAGGTTGACCCCTGCCGACTTCCAGCCGTCGAAGCGGTACTCCTGGCCGTCGTCGGCGGCGAACGTGAACGTGTAGCGAGCCAGGCGGGCGCGGAACGGCGAGAGCTCCATGGTGCCGACCGCGGCCGCGTCGCGGGCGATGCCGTCGATGTGGCACGTGCCGCGCGCTCGCCCGAGGGCGACCAGGAGGATGCGCCACAGGGCGGGGAAGACCACGCTCAGGTCGAACCGGAACTCACGGTCGAAGTTCTCGCCCGGCCTGCGCAGCGACCCCTCCATCACCTCAGAGACCGCGAACCCCAAGTGCTTCACGCGCTCACCTTCTTGTCTTGCTTCTGTTCGGCGTACCAGTCACGCAGTTCTTGCATGCCCGCCACCAGCGGGCGCGGATCCCAGCCGAGCTCCCGGCGCGCCTTCTCCCCTGAGAACGACCAGTTCTGGCCGTCCGACGTGGCGATGGCGTCGCGCAGGATGCGGCCGAGCTGCCCCGGGATCGCCCGGCGCGCCACGTCGCCGACGGTCCACACGAGAAAATCGGGGAGGTAGAAGCGGGGCGGCCGCTTTCCGGTGACCTGGGCGATCGTCTCGAACCACTGCCGGAATGTCGCCGTCCCGGCGACGAGGATGTACTCCTCGCCGTCGCGGCCGCGCTCGCCGACGCGCACGACGCCATCCGCGCAGTCGTCGACGTTGACGAACGACATGATCTGACGGGGCCCCAGGGCGACCGGCAGGCCGCGGAACAGGAGCTTGTGAGCGAGCCCCAGAAGGCTCGGGTCGTCGGGCCCGTAGATGGTGCCGGGCATGGCGATGCGCACGCGAGCGCCGCTCTGGGCCATCGACCGGGCGAGGAGGTGGGCCCGCTTCTTGGTGGCCTCGTAGGGCCAGCGAGGCGTGTTCTGGCGCCAGTGGCCCTCGACGGCGGGCTGGGTGCCGGTGGGGCCGAGGGCGACGACCGAGCTGACGTACACGGAGACGATGTCGCGCTCGTGCGCGGCGCTGAGCACGTTCTCGGTGCCTCCCACGTTGACCCGCTCGATGAACGCCAGGTCGCGGGTGCCGAATTCGTAGAGGGCTGCCGCGTGGTACACCGCGTCGACCCCGTCGAGCGCCTTCTCGATCGACGCCCGGTCGGTGATGTCGCCCTCGGCGTACTCGACCGGCAGCCCCTCGAGGCGGCGCCGGCTGCTGGTGGGCCGGACCAATACTCGGACGTCCTCGCCGCGGCCGCACAGGGCGGCCGCTGTCCGGCTGCCGAGGAAACCGCTGGCGCCGGTCACGAGTGACGTCACGACCCAACTCTGGCACCCGAGATCGGCAACAATGAAATTTCTAGCGAGGGGGAAAGACGATGGCGACGGGCGACGAGCTGGCGGCGGCGGTCGAGGGCCAGACGATTCCGGGCGAGTTCGCGAAGACGGCCGCTCGCCGGGCTGACCTGACCGCGCTGCGGTGGCGGACGGCCGACGGCGGCTGGGGCGAGATGACCTGGCGGGAGTACGCCGACCGGGCTGCCCGCGTGGCCGGAGGGCTGCGGGCGCTCGGAGTCCAGCCCGGCGAGCGGATCGTGCTGATGCTTCGCAACCGGCCCGAGTTTCACGTCGCCGACATCGGTGTCCTCTTGGCCGGCGCCACCCCGATCTCGATCTACAACTCGTCGTCGCCCGACCAGATCCAGTACCTGGCGTCGCATTCCGAGGCCGTCGTCGCCATCGTCGAGGATGTCGACTTCCTCGAGCGCTTCCTCAAGGTGGCCCCCGAGGTGCCGGGCCTGCGCAACGTCGTGGTGCTCGAGGATCCCGACGGGCTGGCGCCCCAAGACGTCGTGCGCTTCGACACCCTCCTCGACGCTGACCCCGTCGACCTGGACGCCGCGGCCGCAGCCGTGCAGCCGGGCGACCTGGCCACGGTGATCTACACGTCGGGGACGACGGGTCCGCCCAAGGGCGTGATGCTCAGCCACTTCAACATCATCTGGACGACCGAGTCGACGCGCCGAGCCATCGGCTCTTCCATCGAGGGCTTCCGGCTGGTGTCCTACCTGCCGATGGCGCACGTCGCCGAGCGCAACGTCACCCATTACTTCCACGTGCTCGACGGCACCGAGGTGACCACTTGTCCCGATCCGGGGCAGTTGGCCGCGTACCTGCGTGACGTGCGCCCCAACTTCTTCTTCGCGGTGCCGCGCGTCTGGGAGAAGCTGTACGCCGGCGTGCACGCGGCGCTGGCGGCCGATCCGGCCAAGCAGGCCCAGATCGAGCAGGCGATGGAGGCGGGCGCCGTCGACGCGCTCGCCCCGGTGCGGGCCCAGATCGGCCTCGACGACTGCCGCGTCGCCTTCAGCGGCGCGGCGCCCATCCCGCTCGAGGTGTTCATGTTCTTCCTCAAGCTCGGACTGCCGATGTCGGAGATCTACGGCCTGTCGGAGTGCTGCGGTCCGATGACCTGGGAACCGTTCGACGTGCACCCCGGCACCGTCGGTCCGCCGATTCCGGGGTGCGAGGTGAAGCTGCTCGACGACGGCGAGGTGTGCTGCCGGGGCGGCAACGTGTTCCAGGGCTATCTGAAGGATCCCGAGAAGACCGCCGAGGTGCTCGACGACGACGGCTGGCTGCACACCGGCGACATCGGCGAGTTCGACGAGGACGGCTACGTGAAGATCGTCGACCGCAAGAAGGAGCTGATCATCACCGCGGGCGGCAAGAACATCTCGCCCGCCAACATCGAGGCCGCCCTGAAGTCCTTCCCGTTGATAGGGCAGGCATGCGTGATCGGCGATATGAAGCCGTACGTCTCGGCCCTCCTCGTGCTCGATCCCGAGGTGGCGCCCGCCTGGGCCAAGTCCAGGGGGATCGAGACGGCGACCATGGCCGACCTCGCCCGCCACCCCGACGTCGTCGCCGAGGTCGACCGCGTCGTAGCCGAGGCGAACGCCCGATTCAACCGGGTCGAGCAGGTCAAACGCTTCACGGTCCTCACCGAGGAGTGGCTCCCCGACTCCGAGGAGCTCACCCCGACGATGAAGCTCAAGCGCCGCGGCGTCCTCACCAAGTACGCCGAAGAGATCGACGGCCTGTACTCGTAGCTAGATGAGGCGCCAGAGGTCGTCGGCGTCGGTGTCGACAGCCTTGGCCAGGGCTTCGGTGCCGTCGTCGCCCCACAGCCAAGGGCCGTAGGTGGCCAGCTTGGCCCGGCTGACGGCCTCGGGGCCCTCGACGGTGTTGCCGGCGCCACCCCGTGGCCGCTCGCACTCGGCGACGCGCTCGGTGCCGTCGTTCATCGTGAGTCGAACGCGGGCCGGGAAGGTCATCGCGAAGGCGTCGACCGATGCCGGGTCCCAGAACGGCCGGCGGGAGCGCATCGTCGCCAGGTCGGGCGGCGGCCAGACCATGCGGCTGATGCCGCGCAGCTCGGGGCTGCCCCCGCGGCTGCGAACGCTGCTGGCGAGACGGGCCAGGCCGGCTTCTCCGGCGACGCGGCCGAAGGGAATGAGGGCACCGAAGGAATCGGTGGTCAGGCGGGTCAGGGTCCAGTCGTGCTGCAGGCGCACGCGCGCGGCGACCGACTGCAGCTCGGCGGCGTTGGCCGTCAGCCACTCGTCGGACACCTGGGTGGGCGTGAGCTCGCCCGCCACGAGCGTCACCGCCACGTTCCAGGGCACGGAGAAGTTGATGGTCACCGGCGTGGGCACGGCGCTGCGAGAGACGGACGCGTAGGGCTCGGACATGCGGTTCATCTCGTACGTGAGGAGGCTGGCCTCGACGACCACCCGCTGGACGTCGTCCGCCGCCGGCGGGCCGAGCTCCAGCAGGGCGTCGACCGTCGTGTCGAGGTAGGCGCAGCCGGGATAGGGCTTCACACACAGCGTCCTCGTTGCCCACCCCTCCCCGAGGCCGCCGAGCATGCCGGGTAGCGGAGCGTTGGCGAAGGCGGACAGGAAGCCTTCCGGATGCTCGAGTACGTCGAGCGGGCCGGTCACCCCCGCTGCCGCCAGCCGCGCCGCCCGAACGCCCGCCACCGAGGGCTCGGCCGCGGTGAGCAGCTTGGAGTCCGGAGCCATGAACCCGGGGACAGTGGCACGAGGCGCCTGGTAGAGGGCGATGGCCAGGGCGTGGCCCAGCTGCACGGCATCGAGGCCGAGCAGGCGGCCGGCGGCCAGCGCTGCCCCGGCGACGTGGATGAACGACCACAGCTGGCCGTTCTGGGGGCCGACCAGGCAGGCCCCGCCGAGACGGGCCTCGACCTCGTTGGCGATCGTCTGGGCGACGAGCTGCTCGGACGCCGTGGAGCCCGTCGCCGCCGCCAGCACGAGGGGGACGAGCACACCGGAGTGCCCGGTGTGGCCGAAGCAGACGTAGTCGTCGAAGTCGAGGGCCATCGACAGAGCGGCGGCGCCGTACACCGCGTCGTCGACCGTGACCCGCCGTTGGGAACCGACGAGCGTGACCGGTCCGTCGCCGGCCCACCCCTCGACCGCCTCGAGGATGTGGCGGGCGGCGGCGTCGCGGGTGGAGGCGGAGATCGACGCCAGCACCGACCGCCGCTGGTCGCGACACCGCGCCAGCACGTCGCCGGGGATGTCCCGCACGCAGAGACCGGCCGCCCACTCGCCGATCTCGGCAACCCGCGTCACGGGCGTGAAGTCTGCCGCGTCGGAGGTCAGCGAGCCTGCGGGCTCGAGAGTCCCTGCAAGCGGCGGATGCGCCCCGATTCGAGAGCGGCGGGCGCGCTCGAGAGGACGTGGGCGACCGTTGCCAGCAGCGCGGCCGGCTCGAACGGCTTGGTGACGTACTCGTGGGCGCCGAGCTCCAGGGCGCGCGCGACGTCGCCCCCGCTCGCCTTGGCGGACAGCACGATCACGCGCACGTCGGACCGGTGTTCGGCCAGCCGCTGGAGCACGCCCCAGCCGTCGATGACCGGCATCATCACGTCCAGCAGGACGAGGTCGGGCCGTTCCTCGAGGATGCGGCGGATCGCCGTCTCGCCGTCGGCCGCCAGCAGGGTGTCGTACCCCTCCGCCTCTAGCTCGATTCGAAGCAGGAGGAGGACGTCGGGCTCGTCGTCGACGATCAGGACTCGCTGGGCGCGCTTCATGATTGTCCTCGCTGTACCGCGTGCATCACGGACTCGGCTGCGCTCCGCGGGGCGGCGAGACCGACGTTGAACGATGCGCCGCCATCGGGGCGCCCGGTGACGGTGATGTGCCCGCCCTGGCGCTCGACGAGCGTCTTGACCAGATACAGCCCTAGGCCCATGCCCGGCGCGGTAACGGCATTCCCGCGACTGAAGCGCTCGAACACCCGGGCGACGTCGGAGGCCGGGACGCCGGGACCGCGGTCGAGAACTGACACGCGCACGATGCGGCCTTCATCGCCCTCGGCCGACGCCTCGATCTCGACGGGAGCACTGCCGTGCACGAAGGCGTTGTCGACGAGGTTGATCAGCACCCGCTCGAGTGCTTCGGCGTCACCCTCGACACGGAGACCGGGCGTCACGCGCACTGCGACCTCTCGCCCCAATGCGGTCTGGGCCCGCACGACGTTGCGCACCACGTCGGCCAGGTCGACACTCTCGGTCTGCAGCATCGGCGCCGTCGTGCTGCGCTGCACGTCGAGGACCTCCTCGATGAGGCGCAGGAGGCGGTGGCTCTGGCGGTCGATGGTGTCGAGGAAGTCCGTCGTGACCTCCGGCTCGAGCTGGCGGCGCTGCATCGTCTGCACGCACCCGAGGATCGACGTCAACGGCGTCCGCAGCTCGTGGCTCACGGTCGCGATGAACTCGCTCTTCATGCGATCGAGCTCGAGCAGCTCGGTCACGTGGTCCTTCTCGGCTTCGTAGAGGTGGGCGTTGGCGATGGACACCGCCGCGTGTTCGGCGAACAACCCGAGGGCCCGGAGGTCGTACTCGGTGAACGTGCGGTCGGCGGTGGCGTGGACGTTGAGGACCCCCAGGATTTCGTCCCGGTTGATCAACGGCACCGACAGCGCGCTGTCGACGGGCGCGTCCTGGAGCACGAGGTTCTTGAAGCGCTCGGTGCTCGCCGGTCCGGAGATCAGCAGCGCCTCCTGCTGCTGGACGACGTAGCCGGCGATGCTCTCACCGACCTTGAGGCGGGCGCCCTCGGCGTGGCTGTTGCCCCGGACGCAGACGGCCAGCAGCTCGTCGGGTGACTCCAGCAACATGATCGAACCGCCGTCGGCGGACAGCAGCTCGAGTGCGCTCGACAGAATGATGTCGAGGACCTGGGTCAGGTCGAGGACCGAGTTCACCGCCTTTCCGACGGTCACCAGGGCGGCCAGCTCCTTGAGGCGGTTCGAAAGGGCGGCGGTCAGCACGCGCTCGTCGAGCAGCATCCGCGTCAGGCGGCGGAGGTGGACCTCCTTCTCGAGCACGTAGAGGGCGAACCCCATCGTGAGGGCGACGAGGCACACCCGTACCGGGAGGTGCTTGAACAGCCCGACGGACGTGGCCCCCGACGACGCCATGAGCACCAGGCCCGCGGCCAGGGAGGCCATGACGATGATCGCCACCATCCACAGCTGCCATCGCCGGCGCTCGACGGCTTCGAGCGACGGCGTCGAGAACTCCCGCAGACCGACGACCTTCGCCTCGCGGGCGAGCTCGTGCCGGTCAGGGGGCATAGCTCTCTATCGGCTGCCCGACAGAGGGTGTTTAGGCCTATCGACCTATCGGCCTATGGCCCGATGAGCAGCGAGCCGTTGATCTCGTGCGTGCCGGGGTCCACGTGGAAGTGGATCGTGTCCTGGCGGGTCTGGCCGGCGGGGACGCCGCCGATGCGGACCGGAACGCTCGTGCCGCCCAGATTCAGCTTCACGGATCCCTGCCAGTCGTGCTTGGTGTTGTTGGCGATGGGCAGGATGATCTTCACCTTGGTGGCGCTCTCCTGGCCGACCCGCATGTCGAGCCGGAGGCC
>JAFASB010000263.1 GCA_019244985.1 Acidimicrobiia bacterium
GGCTGACCGTCGCTGCCCTGGATGCTGAACAGCCGGCGCAGCGTGCGACCGTTGGCGTCCACGATGTTGATCGAACCCGATGGCGTGCCCGCCAGGCGCCGTTGGTAGAGGCCCTCGAGCCCGTTGAGGCCGACGTTGTCGGTCGCCTCGAAGCCGGGGCCCGCAGCCTTGAGGGCCTCAGCTGTCGCGGAGCCGACCTTGCCGAGCACGGGGAGGGCGAACGTCGGCTTCGGCGCGAGGTCGACGGTCGCCGTCTGGAACACGACGCCGGGCACGGCATTGAGCGTCGTCTTCACCGGGTCGAAGGTGGGGCGGCGCAGGGTGATCACCGGCACAAACGTTCCCGGCTTGGCCGCGGCGATGGCAGCGGTCACCCGGGCAGGGTCGATCCCGGTCGTGCGCTGCAGGATCGGAACCGCGGTCACCGGGTCGACCCGTCCGGTCTCGACGCCGACGGTGACGACCGGCGTCGGCGTCAGGAGCGGCGCGCCGTTGTCGTCGAGTATGCCGGCCCGAGGGGGAAGGGTGCGCGTGCGCGAGAGGTCCTGCCCGGCGGTGAGTCCCGGATACAGCACCGACGGCGACCACACGACGTTGAAGCCGTTCTTGGCCTTCCGCATGGCGAATGAGCCGTCGTAGCGCCAGCGCCCGAGGCCGTTGAGGTCGACGTCGGCGGCGTAGGTCGCGCGGGAGTCGCTGGCCGACTTGACCGTGAACGTTGCGTGGCCGACGTCGAGGGCCGACAGCCAGTGCTGCAACGCCGTCTGGGCGGCCGGCGCATTGTCGGTGAGCGCAGCGGCTGCCGCCGCGTCACCCTTCGCCCAAGCGGCAAGGAACTTCGAGGCGACGGGCTTGGAGCTGGCACCCGGTGAACACGCGGCGAGGCCGACCATCGCCAACGCCAGCGTCGCCACCACACCCGCGGCGCGCCAGCGCTGACCCGCGGTCACCCGGTGGGGGTCTCGACCGCGAAGGCTTCCCACATCCTGGCGTAGGGGGAGTCGGGGTCGGCGAGCAGCTCATCGTGGGAGCCCTGGGCTGCGATCCGGCCGCCGTCGACGACGACGATGCGGTCGGCCGTGCGCGCCGTCTGCAGGCGATGGGCGATGAGCAGCGTCGTGCGGCCGTGGGCGACGACGCCCATGGCCCGCTGGACCTTGGCCTCGGTCGCGAGGTCGAGATTCGACGTGGCCTCGTCGAGCAGGAGGATGCGGGGATTGACGAGGCGGGCGCGGGCCAGGGCGATCAGCTGGCGCTGGCCGCTCGAGAGGGCACGGCCGCGCTCGCTGACGTCGTAGAGGTAGCCGCCGGGGAGGGTGGCGATGAACTCGTGGGCGCCGACAGCTCGCGCCGCCTCCTCTACCTCCTCGTTGGTCGCGTCGGGGCGGCCGTAGGCGATGTTGTCGCGGATCGTGCCGGAGAAGAGGAAGGCCTCCTGGGGCACGTACCCGAGCTGCTGGCGGTAGGCGGTGAGGTCCAGGTCGCGGATGTCGTTGCTGTCGAGGCGCACGGTGCCCGACGTGGCGTCGTAGAAGCGTGCGACGAGCTTGACGATCGTCGACTTGCCCGCACCCGTCTCGCCGACCAGGGCGACGGTCTCGCCGGGCTCGATCTCCAGGTCGATGCCGGACAAGGCCTCGCCGACGCCGGTGGGATAGGCGAAGTGGACGTCGTCGAAGGTGATGTGGCCCGTAAGGCGGCCGGGCGTGATCGGCTGGGCCGGCGGCGGCGTTCCCGTCGGCGTGCTCATGAGCTCGTCGAGCTTCTGCATCGACGCCCGCGCCTGCTGGTAGGTGTCGAACACCTGCGACAGCTGTTGGATCGGCGAGAAGAAGAGGTCGAGGTACAAGAGGAAGGCGATGACCGACCCGGCGGTGACGCCGTGGTGGGCGACGAGATAGGCGCCGAGACCGAGGACGGCAGCCGCGGCCACCTCGGACAGGAACTCGACGAACGGGAAGTAGGTGGCGACCAGGCGTTGCGCGTCGAGGCGGGCGTCGAGGTACTCGCCGGCCACCTGCCGGAAGCCCTCCTGGTTGCGCTCCTCGCGCACGAACGCCTGGCTTACGCGCACGCCCGACAGCGACTCCTGCAGGTTGGCGTTGACGGCCGCGATGCGGTCACGCGCCCGTTCGTAGGCGCGCTGGCTGCCGTTGCGGAACCAGATGGTGGCGGCGATGAGCGGCGGGACGATCACCAAGGCCGCCAGCGAGAGCCGGAAATTGGTGACGATGAGGATCACGGCAACGCCGCCGAAGGTGAGGAGATTGACGACGGCGTTGATCAGGCCCGTCTGGAGCAGCGTCGACAGGGCCTCCACGTCGGTCGTCATGCGGGTCATGAT
>JAFASB010000270.1 GCA_019244985.1 Acidimicrobiia bacterium
TCGCCACCCGGCCGGCGCTGAGGGCGTCGGCGGGCGCAAGTTCGTCGACGGCCCACGAGGCGTAGAGGCTGACGCTCAGCGACCCTTCGAGCAGGCACCGCGCCTCGGCGAGGAGGTGCTGTACGGCCTGGAAGGAGCCGACGGGGACTCCGAACTGTCGCCGCGCCGACGCGTAGGCGACGGTGACGTCGAGGACGCCGCGCATGACGCCGACGAGGTCGGCGCTCGTGAGCGCCAAACCCAGGGCGGTCCACTGCGTGAGGTCGTCGTCGGTCAGCGGCCGACCGTCGACGTCGGTGACCTCAGTGCCCGGCGGCACATGAAAGATCGCCCGCGTCAGATCCGCACCCCCAAAAACCTCTCCGATCTTGTGTGCGTGCTCCAGTTGTGCCCGTATTCCGGCGCCATTTTGAAGATCGGAGAGGTTTGTGTGCGCCAAGCGGCTCGCGCCGTGGCCGTCGCTGATGACGACGTAGGCGGTGGCGGAGTGTTCTTTGTCGAGGTCTACGGCGACGCCGGGGCCGGCTGCGGGTGCCAGGAGGTCTGGGTTGAAGACGACGACAGCGTCGTCGGCGGGAGCGACGCCCGCCCGGCGGGCCAGGTCGGCGGCCAGCAGGGGGCCGGTGAAGGCCACGTCGGCGACCGTGCCGCCGAGGGCGTCGGCGACAATACAGGCTTCGACGCCGCTGGCCAGCGGGGTGCGATCGCCCGCGTCGTCGCGCAGCTCCAGCCAGCCCGCGTCGCGAACGGCGGCGACGAGGCGCTTCGCGCGTGTGGCGTCGTCCAGATCGGCGACGGTTGTGGGCCCGAGCTCGCGTGCGAGCTGGCGCGCGGCCCGTCGGAGTTCGGCCTGCTCCGGTGTCGCGCGGGTGTCCACTACCGCGAGAGGATCGACACGCCCGCCGTGCCCGGCGCGCCGTAGAGCTGGGTGTAGCCGACCTTCGGGTTGTCCGGCACCTGGCGCTCACCCGCTTGGCCGCGCAACTGGCGTACGACCTCGTGCACCTGGCGGAGGCCCGACGCGCCGATCGGCTCGCCGTTGGCGATCAGGCCGCCATCGGTGTTGACGGGCAGCGACCCGTCGATCTCGAGGGCACCCTCTGCGACCAGCTTCTCCTGGTCGCCGTCGGCGCAGAAGCCGTTCTCGGCCAGGTGGATGACTTCGGCGCCGGCGTCGGTGTCCTGGAGCTGGATGACGTCGACGTCCGCGGGGCCGATGCCGGCTGCTTCGTAGGCGGCGCGTGATGCGTCGACCGTCGGGCCGGCCGTCTGCTCCATCGGGAGCCACGGGCTGTGCACCTCGAACGCACCGAGCCGCCGCGTCCGTACCGTGCTGGCACGCAGGTAGATCGGGTTGTCCGTGTAACGGCGGGCGTGCTCGGCCTTGCACAGGACGACGGCGGCCGCCCCTTCGTCGGGGCTGCAGAACATGTACTGCGTCAGCGGGTAGTTGAGGAGTGGCGAGGCAAGAATCTCCTCTTCCGACAGGGGCTTGCGGCGGAAAGCGTTCTCGTTCAGCGATCCGTTCCGGTAGTTCTTCGCCGCCACCTTGGCCAGCGTCGACTGCGACACGCCGTGGTCCTGCATGTACTTGTTGATCTTCATCCCGAAGAACTTGGTGGTCGTGAACTGGCCCTGCTCGCCGTACCAGGAGGGGCAGGCGTACAGCGCCGGATCGGCACTGAAGGCACCGGGCAGGTGCTTGTCCATTCCGACGGCGATGCCGAGGTCGCACTCGCCGAGGCGGATCGTCTGCGCGGCGAGCGTGAGGGCGCTCGCCGCGGTGGCACACCCGTTGTAGACGTCGGTGAACGGGATGCCGGTGAGGCCCATCAGGGCGACGACAGCGTCGGGGTTGTCGACCTCGTAGCTGCCGCCGAAGGCGAACTGGATGTCGCCCCACTCGACGCCAGCGTCGGCCAGCGCCCGCCTGATGGCGACGGCGCCCATCTCGATGCCCGACACCCCAGGGAAGCGGCCGAAGGGGTGGAGGCCGACACCGACGATGGCGACGTCGGCGCTCATGCGACCGGCTCGAACGCGAACGTCACGACCTCGTTGCCGTCCTCGTCGGTGCGCAAGGGAATGAGCGTGAGCGCCATCTCCATCCCGGTGGACAGGGCGTCGGGGTCGGCCTCCGTCAGTCGGGTCTCGACCCGCACGTCGTCACCGAGCTCCACGTACCCGATGCCGAACGGCGCGAAGTCCCTGCCGGTGGGGCCCGCGTACGGCGGCGACGGCGGCGGATAGTTCTGCGTCGTCCATGCCCACAACCGGCCGCGGCGGGGTAGGAGATGTTCAGCCATGTCGGTGGAGGCGCAGCGTGGGCACGAGCCCTGCGAAGGGAAGGTCACCATCCCGCACGCTGCGCAACGACCGCCGACCAGCTGTGCCTCGTCCCCCAGCGAGGTAAAGATGCCTTCCGTAATGGGTACACGCGCCATTTCAATCTGTGATAATGCCATTCTCACCTAAGGAGGGCAATCGAGATGGCTGACACCAAGCCGCCGCTTCCGCACGATCACCTCCCGGATGCGCCGCCGCTGAAGGTTTCGAGCGACGACGTCTCCGACGGCCAGGCCGTTCCCGATGCCTGCCTCGCCGACCAAATGGGGATGACCGGCGACAACCAGTCGCCCCATCTGCGATGGGAGCCGGGACCCGAGGGCACGCAGTCGTACGCCGTCACCTGCTACGACCCCGACGCCCCGACGGGCAGCGGGTTCTGGCATTGGGTCGTGTTCGACATCCCGGCGGACGTCACCGAGCTGCCGCGCGGTGCGGGCAGCGGGTCAGGACTTCCGCAGGGTGCGAAGCAGGTCCGCAACGACGCGGGTGCGGCCGCCTACATGGGTCCTGCGCCGCCGCCGGGGCACGGCGAGCACCGCTATGTATTCACCGTCCATGCTGTAAAGGTGCCGGAGCTCGGCGTCGACGAATCGGCATCGCCCGCCTTCGTGGGGTTCAACCTCACGTTCAACACGGCGGCGAGAGGGACGATCATCCCCGTCTACGAGCGGTAGCGCCGTCTACGGCTCTGGGAGCCGGGCGTCTGCCGCACCGAGGACCATGTCCGACCAGTTCGAGAAGCCGGCGCCACCGCCCGTGTAGCTTCGTCGCACGCCTAGAAGTACGGCGGCCGTCGAGGGAATTCCTGTACCGTCGCCGGCCG
>JAFASB010000362.1 GCA_019244985.1 Acidimicrobiia bacterium
TTGGGGCCTTCGTCCTTGCCCGAGTTCCATACGCCCTCGACCGAGTCGACCGAGTAGTACCCGGAGAACTGGTTCTGGTCGAAACGCACGTCGTCGAAGATGTAGAACTCGGCCTCGGGACCGAAGTAACAGGTGTCGGCAATCCCCGTCGACGTCAGGTAGTCCTCGGCCTTCTTGGCGACGTAGCGCGGGTCACGCGTGTACGCCTCACCGGTGACGGGGTCGCGGACGAAGCAGTTGATGTTCAGCGTGGGATGGCGGCGGAAGGGGTCGATGATCGCCGTGTCGGGATCGGGGAGCAGGATCATGTCCGACTCCTGGATCTCCTGGAAGCCGCGGATCGACGACCCGTCGAAGCCCAGCCCCTCCTCGAAGACGTCCTCTGTCAGTTCGTGCGCCGGGATCGAGAAGTGCTGCATGAGCCCGGGTAGGTCGCAGAAGCGAATGTCGACGATCTGGATGTCTTCGTCCGAGAGCATGCGGACGACGTCCGCCGGACTGCGTTCGGGCACGATTGCCTCCCTGTGTTGCCCCTCAGTGGCGTGGGAAAGGTACTGGGGGGATCTCCGCCGCGACGAGCCGGTGTGTTAACGGGATGTGAAATCGAACAGATGCTCGCCGATCGGCTGCGAAGATAGTGCTGGACGGAATCCCCCGTCGTATCGAAGGGATAAGTGTGGAACGCCAGCAGGACTACGTGCTCAGGACGGTCGAGGAGCGAGGCGTGCGGTTCATCCGCCTGTGGTTCACCGACGTCCTCGGACAGCTCAAGTCCTTCGCGATCACGCCCGCCGAGCTGGAGAACGCCTTCGCCGAGGGCATGACGTTCGACGGGTCGGCCATCGACGGGTTCAGCCGTGTGCAGGAGAGCGACATGCTCGCCCTGCCCGACGCCAACACCTTCGACGTCCTGCCGTGGCGGGGCCAGGACGCGCCGGTCGCCCGCATGTTCTGCGACGTGACCGATCTCGACGGCACGCCGTTCGCCGGTGACCCGCGCCATGTACTGCGCCGCAACCTCGACCGGGCGCGTGAGCGCGGCTTCACGTTCTACGCCGGGCCCGACATGGAGTACTTCTACTTCGGCAGCGCCGAGAGCCCGAACGCCGAGCCCGAGCCGCTCGACCGGGGCTCGTACTTCGACCTCACGGCCACCGACGTCGCCAGCGACCTGCGCAAGCGCACAATTCTCACCCTCGAGCAGATGGGGATCCCGGTGCGCTACAGCCACCACGAGGACAGTCCCAGCCAGCACGAGATCGACCTTCGCTACACGGACGCGCTGACGATGGCCGACAACATCATGACGTTCAAGCTCATCGTCAAGGAGGTGGCGCTCGAGCGCGGCGTGCACGCCACGTTCATGCCCAAGCCGCTGTCGAACGTCCAGGGCTCGGGTATGCACACCCACTTCTCGCTGTTCGAAGGCGACGTGAATGCCTTCTACGACCCGGGCGACGAGTACAAGCTGTCGAAGGTCGCCAAGGGGTTCATCGCCGGCCTCCTGCGCCACGCACGCGAGATCACCGCCGTGACCAACCAGTGGGTCAACTCCTACAAGCGCCTAGTGATCGCCCCCGGCAACGAGGCGCCCGTCTACGTCGCGTGGGCCCGCAACAACCGCTCGGCGCTCGTGCGCGTCCCGGGCGGCCGCAAGGGCAAGGAGTCGTCCACGCGCATCGAGTTCCGCTCGCCTGACCCGGCGTGCAACCCGTACCTGGCGTTCGCCGTCGTACTCGCCGCCGGCCTCGAAGGCGTCGAGGAGGGGTACGAGCTACCGGTCGAGCTCACCGCCAACCTGTACGAGATGACCGCCGAGGAGCGACTGGCCGAGGGGGTCACGGCGCTGCCCGGTTCGCTGGAAGAGGCGATCATCGAGATGGAGCAGTCGGAGCTCGTCGCCGAGGCGCTCGGTGAGCACGTCTTCGAGTGGTTCATCCGCAACAAGCGCATCGAGTGGGACGAGTACAAGACCTACGTCACGCCGTTCGAGATCCAGCGCTACCTCCCTATCCTTTGATCCGGGGGACGTGATCGACGATGGAACCGCTGCTTCTCTTCCCCGACCCCGCACCGCCCCAGCTCGCCCAGGCCCTCGACCTCGGGAGCTGGCCATGGAAGGCGGCGCCGACGCCCGAGGCCGCAACGCGTCTCGAACCCGACGAAGGGTGGGCCGGCGCCGTCATCTGCGCCGACGAGGATCCCGATTCCGCCTTCGCCCTGTGCCGGGCCCTGCGCAAGCGCGACATCCCACTCGAGCCGCTGCTGCTGCTGGTGCCAACGACCGCCATGGCCGAGCTGGAGCTGCGCGAGGACCTCTTCGACGACTTCTGCGTGACGCCCTTCCAGCCCGTCGAGCTGGAGGCCCGGCTCAAGCACCTTTTCTGGCGAACAGGACGGGGAACGAGGCCCGAGTTGGTCGAGTGCGGCCCGCTCGTGCTCAACCTGGAGACGTACCAGGCGGCCATCGCCGGCCAGCATCTCGACCTGACGTTCATGGAGTACGAGCTCCTGAAGTTCCTCGCCACGCATCCCGGCAAGGTCTTCACGCGCGAGACCCTGCTGTCCCGAGTCTGGGGCTACGAGTACTACGGCGGGGCGAGGACGGTCGACGTCCACGTCCGCCGTCTCCGGGCCAAGCTCGGAGAGGAGCACGCGGCGCTCATCCAGACGGTGCGCTCCGTGGGCTACCGCTTCGGCCAGTCCCCGCGCTGGGGCTGACGGGTACCGGCCCCTACTACTGATTCAGTTCGATCAGCTCGCTGCCTTCGTTGGCGTCCTCGACCTCGGTCTGGGCGGCCCAGCCCAGGACGCCCATGGTGACGCCGCCGATGACGAAGATCAGCGGGAAGAACAGCAGCATGCCGATGACGAGGATGATGGCGCCGACCACGGTGTGATTCTTACCCCATGAAGGCCCAGGCCTCGACCTCGACCAGGGCGTGGAGCGGGAGTCCGGCGACGGCGACGGCGGCACGGGCCGGGCGGTGATCGCCGAAGAACTCGACGTAGGCCTCGTTCATCGCCGCTTAGTCGTCGATGTGGCGGAGGTACACGGTGGTCTTCACGACGTCGGATGGCGACGCGCCCTCACCCTCGAGCAGGGCCTTGAGGTTGGCGAGGGCCTGGCGAAGCTCGGCCTGCATGCCGCCGCTGACCAGCTCGCCGTCGCGAATTCCAACCTGGCCCGAGACGACCAGCCACTCGCCAGCCCGGACGACGGGCGTGTAGGGCCCAACTGGTTTGCTCATTTCCCACCCCGCCTCGTCGGCCAGTCCTGCGCACAACCCTCGCCGATCCACTCGGCGGCCGCCACTGCGGCAAAGACGGCATCGGACCCGTTCACCGGGTTGCCGCTGGTGCGCTCGATCTCGACTTCGACCGGCGGCATCTCGCGCGCCCGCAGGATGCCGAACGAGCGGATGGTGAGGTCGTGGGGATCGCCGGCGTCATCGACGGCGATGCCCTCTGACCGCACCCACCCGAGGGCCATGTGCGTGGCGCCGATGCAGTAGGACCGCAGCACCACCTCGTCGAGTGGGTCGCCGCACGACACGCGGATGCGAACGAGGTCCTCGGCGACCTCGGCCTCGGCGACGGCGCCGGACGGGGAACGCACGGGGCCGGCCGCACCTGCGGCACCGCGCAGGAGGACGTGGGCCTCCGCCCACCCCGCGGCACGAAGCGCGGCCGACGTCGGCGGCCCGCTCACGTCGACCTCTTCGACCGTGAGGCCCGGCGCGAATGCCCGCACGGCGTCCGCGACGCCGTCGGTGCGCGCCACGCGAAGCACGCCGGTGCCGTCTGCCCTCGCGCCGGCGGCGACGGGCGGCCGCTTCGGACCCACCCGGACCGTGTCCTCCCTCGACAGCAGCACCCGCACGGGCCGGCCGTGTTCGTCGGCCAGCCGGCGGGCGACAGCGGGCGCGTCCGACGCGGCCTTGCCGCCGAACGCACCCCCGTTGGCGAGTGGCGACGCAGGCTCTCCACCGGGCGAGCACCACGACGCATCGACCTCCAGGTAGGCGGGCTCGACCCACGTCGTACGCAGGGTGGCGTCCCACTCCCCAGCGGGGACCTCGAGCGGATGCTGGAGCGCGGCGGTCGTACGCCGCCCCTGGACCTTGCCGGCAGCGCGCCGAGCGTCGGTCAACGTCTCGCCCACCGCCCAGCCGCCGCGTCCGTCAGGAACGGCGACCAGCGCGTCCGCGGGGGCCGTGTCGTCGGCGAACCCGCCCCCGCCGAGCGACACGTCCGGTGCGACGCGTTGAGGCACACCGCCCTCGATCGTCGCCCGCCTCGACGCGGCCTCCAAGTCGCGCGGCGCGGCCGCGACTCCGTAGGCGTCGAAGGCTGCGCCGATCGTGCGCCAACCCGTGCACCGGCAGAGATGGGCGAGCAGGGCGCCGTCCACGTCAGCCGAGCCCTTGGCCCGCAAGGCCGCCAACCGCAGCACGATTCCCGGCGTGCAGAACCCGCACTGGCTCGCGCCGGTCGCGCAGAAAGCTTCGCCCCAGGCGGCGCGCTCGTCGTCGGGCAGCCCGTCGACGGTCGTCACCGACCGACCGGCGACGCGACGGGCAGGCGTGACGCACGCAACCCGCGGGGCGCCGTCGACGAGCACCGTGCAGCACCCGCACTGCCCCTGGGGGCTACAGCCGTCCTTGGGCGAGCGCGCGCCGAGACGGTCGCGCAGGACCTCGAGAAGCGACGAGACGGTGTCCTCGACGGAGACCGGGCGTCCGTCGAGAGTGAACTCGAGACTCAGTTAGCTACGAGAAGGACTGGCCGCAGCCGCAGGACCGGGTGGCGTTGGGGTTGTTGATCGAGAACCCCGCGCCCTGAAGGCCGTCCTTGAAGTCGAGAGTGGCACCCTTCAGCAGCGGTGCGCTCGACGGGTCGACGACGACGCTGACGCCGCCGAAGTCGGACTTGATGTCGTCGGCGGCGACGTCGGTGTCGAAGAACATCTCGTAGCTGAAGCCCGAGCACCCGCCAGGGCGCACGGCGACGCGCAGGGCGAGGTTCTCCTCGCTCTCCTGGGCGATCAGCTCCTTGACCTTGCTGACGGCCGTGTCGGTGAGGACGATCACCGAAGTCTCGTCGACGTGGGTCTGTTCCTGGATGCTCATGTGGTTCAGCCTACCTGCCTAATCAGCGGACAAAACGACCTGACACGGCTCGCGATCGACCAGCGTTCCGAAGTGTGCAACGCCTGCGCCGCCGTGTTCTTCCACGAAACCTTCGACGAGCCCGCGGTGCAGGTGGCACACCAGCTCGGGGTGGACCTCGGCCAGCTCCCGGTAGGGGCAGTGGGTGAAGGCGATGGTGGTCAGCCCACCGTCGTCGGCCGTCGCCGGGTCGAAGCCCAGCTCGTTGAGCGCCTGCGTGAGGGCTCGCGCGCACGAACTGTCGCCGGAGCGAGTCGCCATGGCCTTGCCCTGCTCGCGGCTGGCCGCGGCGGCGTCCTCGCCGGCCACCCCCGCACCGGCGGCCGCGCCTACCAGGAGGCGGGCCAGGCGGGGGAAAGCGGCGGGCTCCAAGCCGAGAGACGGCGCGTCGGCCGCCAGTGAATACCTGTGCTGGGGACGGCCCACGGACCCGCGCGCCTCGACCTCGACGTCGAGGAGGCCGACGTCGCGCATCCGCTCGAGGTGCGGGCGCACCGTGTTCGGGTGCAGGCCGAGCGTCTCGGCGATGTCCTGCGTGGACAGCGGCGACGCCGACCGCGCCAACTCGAGGTAGATCGCGTAGCGGGTGTTGTCGCCGAGCGCCTTCAGGACGGCCAGTCGGCCCTGCGACTCCACGGCAGGCATATTACTACGGCGAACCCCGGTAAAATCCACGAGCATGGGGCCCGCGCCGCACACCGTGCTGCCCAGCGAGCAGGACGTCGTCGAGGTGCTTCGCGGTGTCGTGGACCCCGAGCTCGGGTCCGACATCGTCGACCTGGGCATGGTCGGCGACGTGAAGGTCGCCGCCGACGGGCGTGTGTCGGTGGGCGTCGCCCTGACCATCTCCGGTTGTCCGCTGCGCACGCAGATCCGCGAGGACGTCGAGTCCAAGGTGCGCGGCCTACCGGGCGTCGCCGACGTCGACGTGACCTTCGCGGAGATGAACCAGGAGCAACGCAGCGCGGTGATGCAGCGCGTGCGCAAGCGGCTGGCCGACAACCCGCCGGCGACCGAGGTCCCGCTGACCACACGCGTGATCGCCGTCGCCAGCGGCAAGGGTGGAGTCGGCAAGTCGAGCGTCACCGTGAATCTGGCGACGGCGATGGCTGCGCGCGGCCTGAACGTCGGCGTGCTCGACGCCGACATCTGGGGCTTCAGCGTGCCCCGCATGCTCGGGATCAGCGGCCGGCTCGGGGCGACCGACGAGCGCAAGATCAGGCCCAACGAGCTGAAGGTCGGCAAGGGCACGCTGCAGGTCGTCAGCATGGGCTTCCTCGTCGACGACGAGCAGCAGGCTCTCATGTGGCGCGGGCTCATGCTCTCGAAGGCGCTCGAGCAGTTCCTCACCGACGTCGGGTGGGGTCCGATGGACTATCTGCTCGTTGACATGCCGCCCGGCACGGGCGACATTCAGATGGCGCTCGGCCGCCTGCTGCCCCGCACCGAGCTGCTCGTCGTCACCACGCCGGCGATCGCCGCCCAGAAGGTCGCGACGCGTGTCGCCGACATGGCCCGGCGCTCCTATCTCAAGGTGCTCGGCGTGATCGAGAACATGAGCACGTTCACGTGCGAGCACGGCACCGACTACGCCCTGTTCGGCGAGGGCGGCGGCGCGGCGCTGTCGTCCGACATCGGCGTCCCCCTCCTCGGCCAGGTCCCGCTCGAGCCGGCAGTGAGCGCTGCGAACGACGCGGGTCAGCCCCTCAGCACGACCGCTCCCGACAGCCCCGCCGGTCGCGTGTTCGCACAGGTTGCGGCGCGTATAACCGACGAGCTGCTGCCCCCCGTCGACATGGCCGGGTGCACCGCGCGCATGCTCGACGCGGTCGAGGCAAAGCTCGGCGCGACACCGAGGGCCTAGTCGCGCGTTCGCGGCGCCGGCAGGACGAGGCTGAAGAGGGCCCCGCCGTCCGGCGCCCGTTCGTAGGCCACGCGGCCGCCCATGGCCTCGACCAGGCCCTTGACCAGCGCCAGCCCGAGACCTGTCCCGCGGGCCCGGTCCCGGTCGCTGCGGCCCAGCGTGCGTAACCGGGAGAACAGCGTCGGAACCAACGACTCCGTGACGCCCGGGCCGTGGTCACGCACGGTCAGCACGACTTCGTGCTCGGTCGCCCATGCCTCGACCATGACGGGTGCGTCTCCGTGCACGAGGGCGTTCTCGATGAGGTTGGCGAGCACCTGCTCCAGGCGGCGGGCGTCGGCCAGCACCCTGAGGTCGTCGGGGATGCGAAGGTCGACCGACGCGGGGTGGGGGACCGACGCGAGTGCCAGCTCGACCGTCATCGCCAGCTCGACCGGGCGCACGTTCAGGACGATCGAGCGGGCCTCGAGACGGCTGACGTCGAACAGGTCGTCGGCGAGGCGGGCGATGCGCTCGGCCTGACGACGCACCGACTGACCCATGCGTTGGATCCGATCGGTCCCCAACTCGTCGCCGTGGGTTTCGAGCGTGGCGCCCAGGCCGAGGATCGCGGTGAGGGGCTGTCGCAGGTCGTGGGTGATGAGGGCGAGGAACTCGTTCTTGGCGTCCTCGAGGTCCCGCTGGGCGGTGACGTCGCGAACGACGCCTTGGAACCCCGCGGCGATCCCACCCTCGCGTCGCGCCGTCGTCGACACCTCGAGGACCCGACGGACGCCGTCGGGCCTGCTCACCGCCAACTCGGTGCGGTCGCTGTCGTCGGTGTCGATCGTGAGACGCTCGAGGACGTTGGCACCTTCGAGCGGAGCCAGCACGTCCGACAGGGCGGCGCCGGCCAGTTGCTCGAGCGGACGGCCGAGGATGACCGCGAACGAGGAGTTGGCGAAGATCACGCGCCCGTCGAGGTCGACCTCGAAGATGCCGTCGGACGAGTGCTCGACGACGTGCTCGTAGTGGGCCCGGTTCTCCTCCTCCCGGCGCACGACCGTCTGCCAGTAGCCACGCGCCACGGCGTCGATGAGGCGGTCCATCGCCGGGAGCACACGAGTCAGCAACAGCGACAGGGCAAGGCCCCAGTGGCGGCCCCGCTCCTCGGCGACCTCGACGGCGGTCTGCACGACCAGGTCGCGCGAGATGCGGAGAACGACCAGCAACTGCGGCAGCGGCGACCCGGTCCACGCCGCAGTGGCGCCCACCTCCTCGAGGTCGCCGACGAGTGCCTCGTCGACCTCCTCGCCTTGGCCGGTGACGGCGAGGATGGCCTCGAAGCGGTTGCGCGCCTGCTCGATGAACCGGGCCCGTTCGGCCAATCCCCACTGCGACGCCTCCGGGAAGGCGGTGGCAAAGATGTCGAACGCCCGCCGCGCCATCTCCTCGGAACGGCCGTCGAGGGCGGCGAGGAGCGCCTGGGGATCGGCAGGCTCGCCCTCGTTGTCGAACAGGTTGCCGGCGCCGCTGTCGGCGTTGCGGGCCACGAACGCCTTGAGGTCGCCGATGGCGAACCGCACACCGTCGGTACCGTCCGACGTGGCCGAGAGGTAACCGGCCTGCACCAGCGACGTCACGCTCTCAGGGGTGAGGTCGAGCAACGAGGCGGCCTCCTCGAGGCCAACCAACCGCGACTTCCCCAACCGATCGCTCATCGGGGCGCCTTCGGGGCCACCTCTGAGCGCGGTACGCGCCCACAAAGGTCCGCTCGCTGACGCTCGCTCACAGCTGCCTATTCAACGCCATCGGGCCGCTGCCCTACCGCTTGACTGGCCTCCACTCGCCGTCAAGGTCCTCTCCTTGAACCCTTCCCTCGGAGCTGAGCTTCAGCAGATGGGCGTGCACCGAGTGACGCGCGATCGGATGCAACGCCTCCGGCACGTCGACGTAGACGCGTTCGACGACGGCGTCGACGGTGCCTGCCCCCGCTTCGACGGCGTGCAGGACGGCTGTCTCGCGTTCGGCGCGGTGGGTCAGGTACTCGTCGATCTTGGCCGCCGGGTCCTCGATGAGGTGGCCGTGGCCTGGAGCGATCGCCCGGATCCTCAGCTTCTTGAGACGGCGCAGGGCTTCCAGGTAGGCGGTCATGTCGCCGTCGGGCGGTGAGATGACGACCGTCGACCCCTCCATGATGTGGTCGCCGGAGAACAGCAGGCGCTCCTGCTCGAGTAGGTAGCAGAGGTGGTTGGACGCGTGGCCGGGAGTGTGGAGGGCTCGCAGGCGGAACTCGGTGGCCTCGACGCAGAACCCCTCGCCGATCGTGTCGTCGGGCTTGAACTCGTCGCGTTCGTCGAAGCCCATCACCGTGGCGCCGGTGCGCTCCTTGAGACCGGCGGTCCCCGGTGAATGGTCCGCGTGGGTGTGGGTGACGAGGATCCAGCGGATGCGGTCGCCACCGCACGCCGCTACCGCGTCGAGGTGCGTGGCGTCGTCCGGCCCGGGGTCGATGACCGCGATCTCGTCGATGCCGACGAGGTAGGTGTTGGTCCCGGGACCGGTCATCACGCCGGGGTTGGGGGCGAGCACCCGCCGGACGAGGGGACTCACGGCGCGGGCGACGCCCGGGATCAGCTCAGCCACGCTGGTATTGACCTCGCGGCGGACTGACCGCGGCGGCGGCGAGAACATCGGCGGCCGATGTCCGTTCCCCGAGCCACTGCAGACTGCGCTCGGTCGGCAGCATGAGGTCGACGTCGCGATTGGCGTGGCGCTCGAGCATGTCGACGGGGCGCACCCACTCGTGGGCGATCGTCTCGGTGGCGTCGTGAAGGGGCGTCTGCCGGTCGGGCGCGATGCAGACGAAGAAGCGCGTGTCGAAGCGTCGGGGTGCCCCCTCGGGCGTGATCCATCGGCTGACGTAGTGCATCCGGTCGACGTCGGGACGCAGGCCTTCGGACGCACACACGGCCGCGAGCGACGTGTCGCCACCCGCAATCGCCCATCGATAGGCGGAGAACCGGTCGGCCGTCGTCGGGTCGTCGAGGCGCACGACATCACCAGCAACATCGACCGCCAGCAGGAACCCGGCCTCCTCGAAGCACTCGCGCACGGCGGCCACCTTGAAGGCGAGGCTCGCATCTCCCGCCATCTCGCGATCCGCGTCGTCGACCGCTCCACCGGGAAAGACGTGCGCGCCGCCTGCGAACACCAGGCGCAGACTGCGCCGGATCATGAACACCTCGAGGCCGTGTGCGCCGTCGCGGACCAGCATCACCGTGGCCGCGTCCCGAACCGGAACGGCGGTCACCGCAGGGAGGTGGTGCGGCGACCGAGCACGCCCGAAGGCTACTTGTGGCTACTGTCCCTGCCCGTGGCGAGCTCGGACGTGCTGCCCAGCCGCGTTCCCTCCCGGTCGCAACAGCCTGCGTCTTCCTGGCGCGATCGCCTGCTGCCGAAGAGCGTGCTGGGAATGACGATGCTGCTGCTGATGGCGTCGCTCGGCGCCGCCTTCAGCGGCACCGTGCTCTACGCCTACTACGAGTACCGGCTCAACAAGAACGAGCAGCGGGTCACCAACTTCATCAATACCTTCGACAAGCAGTTCAAGGGCGCGATCAACGCCATCGACGCCGAGCGCGAGGACGCCAAGAACCAGATCAAACAGCAACTCGAGCCCCTGCAGAAGGTCGCCGCTGAGGGCACCACGCTCGACACATTGCTGAAGAACGCGTCGCCGTCGGTGTGGTTCGTGCACACGCTCGACGAGAACGGTCAGCCTTCGGTCGGCTCGGCGTTCGTCGTGGCCTCCGACAGCAACCAGACACTGCTGCTGACCTCGTTCAACACCGTCCGGGCTGCCACCCACCAGCCCGGGCCCACGGTCTCGGTCAGCCGCGGGGGCGAGGACGACAAGGTCCAGCTGTGGACGTGGCAGGAAGACAAGGACCTCGCGCTGCTCATCCTCCAAAAGCCCAACCAGCCGCGCCTGAACTGGTCGGGCGACAGCCCGGCGGTGAAGACGGGCGACAGGGTGTTCGCGCTGTCGGGCCTCGGGGCGGCCGGCGGCAGCATCACCCAGGGGCTCGTCGCGGACGTCTCCGGCACCGGAATCCTGAGTGACACCCAGGTGGCACCGATGTTCCAGGGCGGACCGCTGATCAACTCCAAGGGCGACGTCGTGGGCGTGGCGTCCCGCGCCTATGCGCCGCTGGGGTTCCCGAGCGACGGCGTGTTCTTCTCGGTGCCAATCCGCTCGGCGTGCGACCAGGTCCTGCGCTGCCCGAGCGGCACGCCGAACGCGCCCGGCCAGCAGGGCCACTAGCAGCTACCCGATAAAGCCCCGCCTGATCGTCGTAGACGTCGTCGACGACGTGTCGAACGGCTCGATCGTGGTCGTCGTCGTCGGCGCCGTCGTCACGGGCGCGGCGATGCGCGGCGGCGGGAAGCTCTGTTGGTACGTGCCCCCCGTGCCCGTCTCGTCGGGATAGCGCCGGTAGCCCGGATCGATCCCGCCGCGCGCCTGACGGTCGAGCTCGTCGGCCACCGGCTTGAGCGGCGCCGGTTGGTTGAAGTCGGTCGGGGGAACGTCTTTGAGCGCCTCGGACATGAAGGTCGCCCACGTGCGCGCCGGGACGGTGCCGCCATATGTCCCGTGCGGCAGCGGGTCGGAGACTTCGCCGTCGGAGTTGCCGTACCAGACCGCGGTCGAGAGCGTCGGTGTGTAGCCGACGAACCACGCGTTCCCGAAGTTGTCCGTGGTTCCCGTCTTGCCGGCCGCCGGGCGGTTGATGTTGGCGGACGTGCCGGTGCCACCCGAGATCACGCCGCGCAGGACGTCGGTGACGTTGTCGGCGATGACCTCCTGCATGACCCGCTTGGGGTCGCGCTTGGTGTTGTCTTCGAGCACGGTGCCGTTGGAGTCCTCGATCTTGACGATCGGCGTCGCCGGGTTCTGCAGGCCCCTGGCTGCGAACACTGAGTAGGCGGCGGCCATGTCGACAGGTGCGACGTCGGGGGAGCCAAGCGTGAGGCTGCTCTGGTAGGCCTGTCCGGTCACGGCGTCGGTGCCGTCGGCGTTCACCCGTGTGATGCCAAGGCGGTGCGCGAGCTCGGCGGTCGCCTTCACGCCGACGTTGCCAATCAGCTGGGCGAACACCGTGTTCACCGAATGGACGGTGGCCGAACGCAGCGTCATGGCGCCCCCGCCCTCGCCCTCGACGTTGTGCACGGTGCACGAGGAACCGGCCGTGGCGACGCAGTGGGGGTAGGTGTAGGCGTTCGGCGCCGGGTACACCCGCTCGGGTGTGATGCCCTCCTCGAACGCCTTCGCCAGCGTGAAGGGCTTGAACGACGACCCCGGCTGGCGTCCGCCGCCGCCCCCCGGCACGCAGATCGGCTGATCCGACGGCGCCGTCGCCGTGCCGGTCCCCGACTCCTCGGGCTTCGCCGGCGGCGGGCAGGCGCCCAGGGCGAGGTTGACCTGCGATGCCGCGAAGTCGCGGCCGCCGACGAGTGCCTTGACGAACCCCGTCTGGGGCTCGACGGAGACGAGCGACATCTCGCGCGGCGCCTTCGTGCCCTTCAGGGCATTGGCCACAGACGCCTCGGCATCGGACTGCAGGTTCGGGTCGAGGCTGGTCTGGATGCGCAAGCCGCCGCGGTACACCTTGTCGTGGCCGTACTTGGCGACGAGGTACTTGCTGACGTAGTCCACGAAGTACGGGAACTGGGTCTGCTGGCGTTCGGGTGGAAAGACGTTCGTATGCGGCCCCTTCGGTTCCGGCGTCGCCGCACCCACCACGTAGATGCGCGCCGCCATCGCCTGGCTGAACTGATCGGGCGTGATCCGCTTCTGGTCCAGCATCTGCTGCAGCACCAACTCCCGTCGCTGTTCGGCGGCGTCGGCGTTGATGCGCGGGTCGTAGTAGCTCGGGGCGCGGATCACAGCCGCGAGCAGCGCCGCCTCGGCCAGCGTGATCTGGGTGACGGGCTTGCGGAAGTAGGTCTGGCTGGCCGCGCCCGCGCCGTAGGCACCGCCGCCGAGGTAGATCGTCGACAGGTACTGGTAGAGGATCTGGTCCTTTGGCGCCTGACGGTCGAGCTGGCTGGCGAGGATGGCTTCGCGCACCTTTCGAGCGACCGACCGCTCGCTCCCGGTGTACGCGTTCTTCACGTACTGCTGGGTGATCGTCGATCCGCCCTGGATGGATTCGCCGCGGATGTCGGCCCACATGGCGCGCAGCGTGCCCTGCGGGTCGACGCCACCGTGGCTGTAGAAGCGCTTGTCCTCGATCGCCACGACGGCCTGTTTGAGAAACTCGGGGATGTCCTTCTCCTGCACTGGGATCGACGTCTCGAATTCGCGGAACACGGCGATCTCGTTGCCGTTGATGTCGTAGACGTGACTCATGCTCGACGTCGCGTTGAGCTTCGGCTTTGGCAGCGTGGCCGGCAGTGGGAGGAACAGGAACGCGCCCAGGACCGTGCCCACCGTGCCAACCGGGACGAGAATGGCGCTGGCGATGAAGACGAGCCCTGCTCGTACGGCGCGATGCATGAGTGGCCCTCAGTTCACCACGGGAGCGGGTTCGACCAACCGGCAGCCACGGTCCCGTCAGTAATCTCTCGCCGTGCGTCCACCCTCGGTCGACGCCGTCGCCCGTGAGCTGGCCGACGTCGGCCTCCCCCACCCGCTGCTCGTGGACGCCGCCCGCGCCGCCATCGCCGCTGGCGATCCGGCGTCGGCTCGGGCCCGCGCCGAGTACCTGCGCCGCGACCTTTTGAG